>JACIXD010000015.1 GCA_014360645.1 Actinomycetota bacterium
CTTCTTGGCCTCGGCCACCCGTACCTTGTCCACCACCTCCCGCCCGTAGGAGGAGATGATGTGAAAGGGGTGGTAGACGATCCCCGCCTGCGGGCACCACTTCCTCAACGCCGCCTCGAAAGGGTCCCGCATGTCCATACAGCAGGCGAGGACGCCCGAGCAGCTCTCCTCCCCGAAGAGGAAGAAGGTCTCCTCCGGGGTCTCCTGCCCGCGGTCTTTGCCCACCCAGAGCGCCGCCCGCTCCTCGGCGTCGATCGCTGTTCTCCTCGACCCCTGCGATCTCTGCCACCAGCCCCTTCTCCCCGCTGTCCTTTCCCTCTCCGAAGTCAAGGGCTACCACCCGTTATCCCTGAATGCCCACCGGTTGATCGATATCCTCTTTCCTGACCGTCGTCGCTCCCTTCTGTGCTTGCTTTACTTCCGCAAAAACCTTCGCAGATGGTGGGCGATGGTACTTGTTTCTCACATACTTTATGGAGAAGAACCACATTTCTCAACATTGATTTCACCTGATGCGGGTGTTGGCAGCACGCGGAAAGGCTACATCGCCTCCGCAAGCTTGGCCCTGATCAGAGCCGGCTCCTCGGTAGCTACCCTCCAGGTGAGTTTTAGGTCCACTCCGAAATATTCGTGGTCGATGATGTCCCGCATACCCGCCATCTTCTTCCAGGGGACATCCGGATGCCTCTCCTTGAACTCCTGGGGCAGCCTCTTCGAGGCCTCACCGATTATCTCGGTCCTTCTTATCACTGCGCCTTGCAGCTGAATCGATCGGAGGAAATCCTCCAGCGTCTTGTCCTGGAGATAAGGCTCTATGAGAACGATGCATTCCAAGATATGGCTCAGGAAGACCTGTGGGTCCTTCTTCACAGGATTACCCTCTGTTGGCCCAGTATGCGGTCCTTGAGAAGAGGATGAAGGGAGTCGTATGTCAACACGTCCACGCTCCTTTCCGGGACCTCCTCCAGCTCCATTTTCAAGCCGGCGAGGTCAAGCAGGCTTTTCTCCCCCCGCAGCTCCACGAGGATATCGATGTCGCTTGCATCGTCGCCTTCGTCCCTTGCGAGCGAGTCGAAGATCGAGGCCCTGGCAACATCGTGTTTTCCCTGGACGCCGAGACGGGCAAGGTGCTGCGGCAAAGGGCTGAGGTGGCCCTGGCGGGGATGGCGGGGGCGCCGCTGCTCATCCGCGACGAGCAGGGAAATCTGAGCATCGTGGTGAGCTGCCTGGGCAAGGTCATCGCCTATGACCCCAACGGCGGCATACGCTGGAGCTCGCCCCTGGGCTTCGCCGAGGTGGCGATCAGCCCCCACCTGTACCCGGACGGAAAGTCCATCCTGCTGGGCACGAACTTGGGTGCCCTGTACCTCAAGGACGCGGCCAGCGGGCGCGACCTGCTACCCCCTTACAGGCCCGCGGGCTTGATGAACCCGAACACCCCCGGCATCGCTTCGGGCGGCACTCCCGGCCTCTGGAGAACCCCTGCCTGAACAACGTCACCCTGGTCGACGGCGCCCTGATAGTGCCGGTGTTCCGGGGCGGGCTCAACGGCCTGACCATGGTCACCCAGAAGGGATACGGTCTCCACTGTTACCGGGTCTACAACAGTTTCTATGCCGCCACGGAGATAGGACCGGACGGCGCGATATATCACGGGACCCTGTACGGGATAAACAGGATGCAGCCCTGAGCGGCCCTCCGGCTCCGGGTACCTGGCCACCCGGGGTGAAGGTGGGCGGGTGGCGGAGGTCGGGTTCCGTCATTTTAACGTTCGCTCTAACCGGTTGCCCAATGTGTGGGAGCCGACTTTGCGCAGCGTCTTTAAACCTGTCACGTTTATGCATGCCCTCGCATACCCGGCCATGGCGGAGGCCTGTGCGCGGCAATGAGGACAGCCTTTCCAGCTTTTCGTGCGAGTTAAGGGCAGCGCGCCGTCGTTCAAGCCTCACCGGTGGGGACCTCGCAGGCCGCCCCCCGCTTCCTCAGGGCGAAGAAGAGAGCCGCCGAGACCAGGGCGGTGACGCTCCCGAAGATGAAGGGCGCGCTGGGAGCGACGTAGGTCCAGAGGAATCCGGCGATGAGCGAGGCGAAGAAGGTGCATATGCCGGTGGCGGTCTGGTAGAGGCCGAAGACCGTGCCCGCCTTTTCCCGCGAGCACAGGTTGGAGATATACGCCTTGCCCACCCCCTCCGTGAAGGCCATGTATATGCCGTAGAAGGGGAAGAGGAACCACAGGTAGAGGCTGGAACCGGCCAGCCCGTAGAGTAGATAGACGGCGGAGAAGAGCAGGAAGCCGGCCAGGAGCACCCTGCGCGGCCCGATCCTGTCCGAAGCGATGCCGGCGGGCATGGAGAAGACCGCGTAGGTGAGGTTGAAGAGGACGTAGGCCAGCACCGCCATGACCGTGGACAGGCCCAGGTCTTTTGCCCGCAGGATCAGGAAGGCGTCCGAGCTGTTGCCGATGGCGAAGATCACGCTGATGAGCAGGAACACCTTGAAGTGCGGGTCGAGCTCGCGCCACCGAAACCGGGGCAGGGTGGGAGAGGCCTCGGCTTCCCTCTTCTCCCGCACCAGCAAGAGCAGGAGCAGGACGCCGATACAGGCGGGGATGGCGGCGAGAAAGAAGACGAGGCGGAAGTCTTCTTCCAGGAAATGGATGGCGAGGATGGCGATGAGCGGCCCCACCACCGCTCCCAGGGTATCGAGGGCGCGGTGGAAGCCGAAGGCGCGTCCCCGGGACTCGCTCTCGGAGCTCTCGGAGATGAGGGCGTCCCTGGCCGAGGTGCGCACCCCCTTGCCGAAGCGGTCGGCAAAGCGCCCCGCCAGGACTACCGGCCAGGAGAAGGCCAGCCCCAGGATGGCCTTGGAAAAGGCCGAGAGGGAGTAACCCGCCAGGACGAAGGGCTTCCTCCTGCGCCAGCGGTCGGAGAGCCAGCCGGAGACGACCTTCAAAGTGCTGGCGGTGGTCTCCGCGATGCCCTCTATCAGTCCTACGACGGTCGCCGGCGCTCCCAGCACGCCGGTGAGGAAGATGGGCAACAGGGGATAGACTATCTCCGAGGCCACGTCGTTGAAGAAACTGACCAGCCCAAGGACGAAGACGTTCCTGGAGATCCCCCATCTCTTCATGCCGTTCGCCTGTCCGGAGACCCCCGCACTCACGCCTTCAACCCCTCATTCGAGCAGTCCGGCACCCGTCCTCCCGAGCACGTATACATACTGGCCAATGCCCCCGCGGCTGAGCCACGCTGGCCTTCTTTACGGACATCCCCTTCCCATCTTCGCGAAAAACCTCTATCGGTATCTCCGTAAAGGCCATCAGCTCGCCCGATCTCTGGAACTCCAGGATGCCGGCCTCATCGCCTGCCATCGACCATGAACAGAGAGATAGTAGCACGACCCGGCCGTGCGCGGACACCTCTTTGCGCGCACGTATCCTGGTAAATACTACAAGCGCTAGATCTACCCGCGCCCCGCCATTCGGGCGGCACGCGATCTGTCACCCATGTCTTTACTTACCTTCGTTCGTTTCGCCTTACCTCCGGTATGATGGTAAGCTCTTGCCGGCGGACGGCCTGCGACACGGGAGGGCTTACCTTTTCCGGTAGTGCCCCGCGCGAAGACCATGGCCGCGGGCGGATGGCTATGGAGCCTACCCGCTCGGGCTGGGCGAATGGGAAACGGCATGGCCTTGCGGGCGCACGGTCATGGAGCTACGGGAGGGAGGAAACGATGGACCATAAGGACATCCTGATGAAGAAGGACGGTCACGTCGCCGTGATTACCCTCAACCGGCCCGAGCACCTCAACGCCCTGACGTTGGGGATGCAGCAGGAGCTGCTCTCCACCCTGCAGGAGGTGGACGAGGACCCCGAGGTGCGGGCCGTCATCCTCACCGGCGCGGGGCGGGCCTTCTGCGCGGGCATCGACATGTCCAGCGGCGCCACCGCCGCAGAGGACACCGTGCCCCAGGACCTGCGGGAGGAGAAGGCCAGCATGGTGAAGCTCCTCTTCTCCCTCAAAAAGCCGGTCATCGTGGCCTATAACGGCGCCGCGGTGGGGGTGGGGCTCACCATGACCCTGCCTCTCGACATCCGCATCGCGGCCGAGAGCGCGAAACTCAGCCTGGCCTTCGTGCGCCGCGGCCTGCTCCCCGAGCTAGCCTGCCCCTGGCTCCTCCCCAAGATCGTGGGCATCGGCCGCGCCGCCGAGCTGATGTACACCGGGCGCGCGGTGACCGCCGCGGAGGCCCTGGAGATGGGGCTGGTGAACCGGGTGGTGCCGGACGGGGAGCTGATGGCTGCAGCCATGATGCTGGCGAGGGAGATAGCCGAGAACTGCGCTCCCCTGAGCGTATCGCTGACCAAGAAGATGCTCTACGACTTCCTGGCCGAGAGCGACGTAGAGAAGGCCGAGAAGGAGAACCACCGTTATCTCGACCGCGTGATGACCCACCCGGACGTGGTGGAGGGGGTCCTTTCCTTCATGCAGAAGCGCAAGCCGGAGTGGAAGGGGAAGGTGCCCGGCGACCTTCCCGACCTGTACTGAACGGGGTCCCCGGGGGCGTGAACCTAGGACCTGCTCGGGCCCCGGTCCCTGGGGCCGGTCATGCACGTGGGGTTACCCCGCCTCTGAGGTTACTGTCTCCTGCACACGTGCGGCTATCTCCCCTCCCGGAAACCAGCGCTGGGTCCTCAGGCATATCCTCACCAGCAGGAGCATCACCGGCACCTCGATGAGCACCCCCACCACCGTGGCCAGGGCCGCGCCGGAGGCGATGCCGTAGAGCACGGCGGCGGTGGCGATGGCCACCTCGAAGTGATTGGAGGCCCCGATCATGGCGGAGGGGGCCGCGTCGCGGTAGTTCAACTTTAGCAGCCTGGCCAGCCCGTAGCCGATCCAGAAGATGAGCATGGTCTGGATGAAGAGAGGCACGGCGATATAGACGATGGACATGGGCTGCTCGATGATGAGCTCCCCCTTGAGGCTGAAGAGGATGACCAGGGTGACCAGAAGAGCGATGATGGTGATGGGGGTGAGGTAGTGGATGAATTTCTCCCGGAACCACTCCATGCCCTTCTTCTTCAGAATCCATTTTCTGGAATAGTACCCGGCCACCAGGGGCAGGGCGACGTAGATGCCCACCGATAGCACGATGGTCAACCAGGGCACGGGCATGCTGTTGACCCCCAGCAGCCAGCCGCCCAGAGGGGCATAGAGCACCAGCATGGTGAGGGAGTTGATAGCCACCATGACCAGGGTGTGTCCGTCGTTCCCCCTGGCCAGGTACGACCACACCAGCATAATGGCCGTGCAGGGCGCGATGCCCAGGAGGATGCAGCCCGAGATGTAGGAGCGGTAGAGCTCGGGGCGCATCACCCCATCCACCATGATGCCGCCCGCCTGCGGGCGGTGCCCCGGCCTTCTTCAACCTGTGTTCTTTCCACCATCTCTCCTTTCCCGTTCCTTTCTCTTCTCACCCGCCTACGATAGGCCTTCACACCTTTCCTACGACCGAAATGTCGCTCATCCGGCGAACATCCCGAAGACGTAGCCCGTGCCCATGGCGAAGAGGCACACCAGCAGGATATAGGTGCCCGCTTTTCTGAAGCCCATGACGCGGATGAGCACGATCATGCTGGGGAGGGAGAGCGCCGGCCCCGCCAGCATGAGGGCCAACGCCGGCCCCTTGCCCATGCCCAGGTCCAGCAGGCCGCGCACGATGGGCACCTCGGTGAGGGTAGCAAAATACATGAAGGCACCGGACACGGAGGCGATGGCGTTCCCGCCGATGGTGTTGCCGCCCACGTAGCGGGCGATGACGTCGGAGGGGATGAGCTCCTTTACCACCCCCACCAGGAAGACCCCGATGAGCAGCACGGGAAGGATGAGCTTCACCATGCGCCAGGTCTCGGAGAACCAGGTCTTTATCTCCTCGCGCGTGAACCAGCGCTTCACCAGGTAGATGAGCAAAGCCACCAGCAGGACCTCGCCCGCGTACTTGATGATGGTGGGCATCTTCGCCGTGCCGTAGAGCAGGATGGCGATGAGCACGCCGAAATAGGCGAGGTCCTGAAGGCCGGGGCGCGTGCGGCTCCCGTCGTCGTAGGCAAAGGCCTCGGCGGCCTCCGCGTCCAGCACGCGGCGCTCCTCCTCCCTGTGGAAGATACCCGCCATGATGAGGCCGATGACGAAGGCGAAACCCACCGCCCCCACGATGCGCGCCACCCCTAGGCCGTATCCCAGGAGGTGGATGGAGTAGGTCATGGCCAGGATGTTGATGGCCGGCGAGGAATAGAGGAACGCCACCGCGGGTCCCAGCCCGGCCCCCTTTTCCCTGATGCCGGTGAAGAGGGGGAGCACGGTGCAGGAGCACACGGCCAGGATGGCGCCGGAGACCGAGGCCACCGAATAGGCCAGTACCTTGTTGGTCTTCGGCCCGAAGTAGCGCATGACCGCGGCGGTGTTGAGGAAGGCGGTGATGGCCCCGGCGATGAAAAAGGCCGGGATGAGGCAGAAGAGGGTATGTTCCGCCACGTACTCGTAGAGGGTCCGAAGCCCCTCCATCATCAAGCCGCCGAAAGTCATCTCAACCGCTTCCTGTCCGTGTATTCCGTCCCATAATGCCGCCGCCCATCCCATTCCGGCCTTTCTCTCCGGAAGCGACAAAACACTCTATCCTCAACGCGTGACCCCGAGTCCCTCTATTTACCGGGCTTGTCCGCAGGGCCTGCGGGCTGGATACAGGATGCGCTTTCCATCCGGCAGACTTCAGGCTCCGCTCTCTTCGCGCCCGGGAGGGTCAGGACTGCAGCCAGTTGCGGATCTCTTTCTTGTCCGGGACCTTGCCCTTGGAGACCACCTTGCCGTCGATCACCACGCCGGGGGTGATGAGGACGTTGTACTTCATGATCTCGCTCATCTCCGTGACCTCGTCCACCCGGGCATCCAGGCCTATCTCCTCCACGACCTCCCGGATGGCCTCCTTGGTGGCCTTACACTTTTTGCATCCCGGCCCCAGTACCTTGATCTCCATTCCGCTCACCTCCGTCATTCCTCCGTTATCCCGATATCCGACTTGCGCGTTCGAATTACACCCGCTACCGCATGTGTCCATACCGCGCTCAACGGGTCCTTTCCCGGCCGCCACGTCCCGTCATCCTGTCCCGCTGCGCGTCACGGCGTTTCCGCATATCCCCATCTCTCACCCCCGCGCCTCATCCTCAAAGCCCCAGCTCGCGCAGCTTCTCCAGCTTCTCTCCGGCTCCCTCCTCGAGCAGGGGAGAGCAGTCCTCCGCGCACCTCTCGCCCTCCACGAGCGAGGCCGCGAAGGCCATGCACGAGGGCAGGCCGCACTTCCCGCAGTTGGTGCGAGGCAGTTGCTTGAGGACGTCCAGGAGTTTGGGCGGGACCCTGGTGGTGTGGTCCGGGGTTATCTCCTCCCTGCGCTCCCATATCTCGTTCAGGCGTTCCACCGCCTTGGCGGCCACCCTTTCCGCATGGGCGCGGTCCTTGAGGTTGTTGATGCTCAGGGTGTTATCGCGCAGGGCGTACTTGTGCGCCTCCTCTCTCCACACCAGGGTGGGTATCTTGGGGTCATAGAACCCCTTCTTCACCTCGGCGTTGACGAAGGGCATCAGGGGCCCCAGATCGGCGTCTGTCTTCACCCTCGCCACCCAGATCGGCGATCCCGGGTCGCAGGGGGGCGAGAACATCTCCAGCTCGTAGTGGTTTATGAGCATCTCCATCACCTGCTTCCGTCCGTTTCCTATTCCGCTGATGCCTCCGCTGATGTCCGTGCGCGTTCCGATTCCGCATGCGGCCGGATTGCGGCCGTCCGTCCCGCGCCGGCGTCAAGCGCTTTTTGTCCCATGTCCGGGGCTGACCCCATGATGGCCCAGGTAGCGCAGGAAGACCCCGGTCAGGGCATCCAGCTTCTCCTCCACCACCCGGTAGTAAGAGGACGTCCCCTCCCTGCGGGCCTCGAGGATACCCGCTTCCCTCAGCACGCTCAGGTGGTGGGAGGCGAGCTGCTGGGAGATCTTCAACTCCCTTTCCACCTCGCAAACGCATCTCTCCCCTTTCAGAAGCAAGCAGATGATACGCAGGCGGTTGGGGTCGGATATGACCTTGAGGCCTTCCGCCAGCTCCAGGATGGCCGGGTCTTCCACACAGCTCAACTTCCTGCTCATCATCTCCCCCTGAGACATTAACCAATGCTCATATTTACAAATTATTATTTGTATATTAGCACACCGGCACAATTTGTCAAAGGCGGATATCAACCCTTTCGCTCCCTGGAGCGTTCTTGATATCGGTGGTAGCATCATGATATTCGTTACCTGCATCTGAGAAGGGATCCGAAATGGCAAGGATGGTAGCCCACCTCGATGACGAGGAGTATATCTGGCTGAAAAGGATGATGACCGACCAGGATAGAGAAGAGGCCCCGGAGATCATCAATAATTTCTTAAAGCCGCTGGTGAAGGAGGCGGAAAGGACATCCGGCCCGTTGAGGGCCTTCGATCCGGGAAGGCCGCTGGGCAGATCGGCGCCCCACGCCGGCATGTCGCCGATTCCATGGTGAAAGCGAGGTCTGTGATCGGATGAGCGAGAAGAAGGTGCTCTTCGTATGCGGCGAGAACGCCGCCCGCAGCCAAATGGCCGAGGCGCTTTTCAACCGCCTCGCTCGGGAATGGCGTGCCGAGAGCGCGGGCACCCATCCGGGGGGAGAGGTGAACCCCCTGGCCGTCCAGGCCCTGGCCGAGGAGGGCTTGGACATCTCCGCAAACGTACCCAAGCTTCTCGACCTCGGACGCCTGGACGAATTCGACCGCATCATCTCCTTCGGGTGCATCGTGAAGAGCGTGTTCCCGGCGCGCGACCGCCTGGAGGAATGGCCGCTGCCCGACCCCGGACGGGGGGACATCGAGATGATGCGCAAGACGCGGGACGAGATCGTGCGCCTGGTCTCGGCTCTGGTCGAGAAGCTGGAAGGTGATTCCTGAGGGGCGAACGCCGCCTGGAGAAACCGCCGCTGCCCGACCCCGGACGGGGGGACATCGAGATGATGCGCAAGACGCGGGACGAGATCGTGCGCCTGGTCTCGGCTCTGGTCGAGGAGCTGGAAGGTGATTCCTGAGGGGCGAACGCCGCCTGGAGAAACCGCCGCTGCCCGACCCCGGCATGGGAGGCATCGAGGAAACGGCCCTACCGCCACGAAGGAATCCGCCTCCATGGCCTTGAGATCGAAGGCCTACGTCCTTCCGCTTCTTTCCCGCACCGCTTCGTTTCCGTTTCCCCACGTCGCCCGCGGCGGGGTCCACTCGGGATGCGCAGCTCAAGATCATTTCGTTCCTTTAGTTTCCCCGAGTAGCCGGCGGCGGGGTCTTTGCGGATGCGCAGAGCAAGAATATTTCATTCTTGCCTATTGTCATTAATGTAATATTCTTACAAAGATATCCTTTTCACTTCGCCCTCAGGAAGGGGGTGGCTGCCTTGTGCGATCACCATGAGGTCGGATCCGGGTGTTGCTGCTCGAGCGGCGGCGCGGGGGGAGCCCGAGCGGGCGGTCGGCCTTCCGCTTCGGCGGCAATATTTCCCGGCACTTCATCCTTCCCGCCATCCTCTTCCTGCTCGACGAGGAGCCGCGCCACGGTTACGCGCTCATGCAGCGGCCTTCCGAGCTCGGCATAACGGATGCCGGGGTTAGCCCTGCCACGGCGTACCGCATCCTCTCCAGGCTGGAGGAGGAGGGGCTGGCCGTGCACGAGCACGCCGACGACGGCCAAGGCCCCACCCGCAAGGTGTACTCGCTCACCGACACGGGGAGGGAGGCCCTCGCAGACTGGAGGTCTCACATCCAGAGGACCCGGGAACTCCTGGACCGGTTCACCCGGTGGTCCGCGCATGGCTAGGCAACCCGCGGCCGGGCGGCATTTCACCACGGTCCTCTCCCTCCCGTGCCGCGTGCGGGCGCGCCGCGCGCGGGCATGCCCTTCAAGAGGACGGCCAGGACCTTCAGCCGCTGCCTCACCGCCCCCAAATCCCTCACCTGGATGGTCTTCGGCAAAACCCTGGCGGGGTTCTTCCTCGGGGTGGCGGTCTCGGTGGGCTCGCTGCTGGTAGGGGTCATAGGATACGGCACCTCCGCCTCGTCGCCCGCCCTGCTCGTCCTGTCCCTGCTCGCGTGCGGGATGTGCTTCTCCTGCCTCGGGATCCTGGCGGGGTCCATGCCCAGCGAAGCACCGGGCAACTTCATGACCGTGCTCAACTTCGTGTGCCCGCCCCTGCTCTTGATGAGCGTCATCTTCATGCCCCCTGGCGGAGATGCACGCCTGTGGGCGCGCGGCCTGGTGGCGATATCCCCCCTCAGCTATGCTCACGACCTCCTTCGCCGGAGCACGGGGCTCGCGGCGTTCCTCTCCTGGTGGCTCGACCTGCCGGTGCTGCTCCTCTACGCAGCCACCTGCTTCTCCCTCGCCGCCTGGATCCTCAACCCCTCCCGTCTCCGCGCATGATCCGCGGCGGGCGGGATCGGCTCACGGGGCACCGTCATGAATATGGTAAATATTGTCATATGAACGGGCGCTTTCGCCGTACGCCGCCCGCCTACAGGTCTGGTGAGAAGGCATGGAGGTCAGGCGTCGAACACCCTGCAGACCGTCCTCCAGGGGCAGCGGGTCTCGCAGAAGGCGAAGGGCGCCCGCTCCTCGATAAGGGCCAGCCACTCCCTTACCACCATGGCCGTCCCGTACGATACGCCCAAGCCTTCCAGTATCCTGGCGTCCCACCTCCTGACCTTCTCCTCGTCACCGGCGGGACTCTCGCAACGCCCGTCCTTGAGATCGGGGCAGTGGGGGCACAGGCGGTCCGGGCCCTCGACGAGCACGACGACCGTGTCGCGCTCCGGCCGCGTCAGCTCCTCGATCTCTTGCACGGCACGGGCGAACTCCTCGTTCCTTACCACCAGTTCCAGGGGCAGGAACCTGTCGCAGAGCAGATGGTGAGGCCGCAACCGCAGCGGCTCCTGTCCCTCAGCGACGTTCATCCGCGGTCACCTCCTCGCTCTTCACCCTGTGTCCGGCAGGGAAGCCCTCGCGGCTACATGACGTGTTCCCTGCCGCTCAGGCCCAAACCATACCATCATTCAAGGTCGTAGTCATCCGGGATGACCTTCATGCGGATGAGCTCGGGATCATGCCCGGGAATGACGATGTCCGCCATCATGTCCAGCTTTGCCAGCGAGCGCATGATGTCCCCGGGGTTAAGCACCGAGGGGCCGAAATAGCCGCCGTAACGGGATCCCCAGACGCGTGCGATGGTCTCCTGGACCTCCGGGTCCTCGAGGTCTACCTTCTGGCCTGCCACGCCGCCCAGGCCGACGATCTCCGCGAACTTGGCGGGAAAGCGCTTGGCGAGTCCCGCGTACATGTAGGCGGCATCTCCGAAGATGACCGCCTTTCCGCGCGAGGTGTTCACCGCGACGGCCTGATGTCCGGCGGTATGTCCGGCGGCAAGGATGAGCTCGATGCCGTCCCGCAGCTTGAAATCGCCGTTCACGAGCTTGAACTTGGGGACGAGGTCTATCCAATCCTGGGGATAACAACCCACCGCCTGGTAGCCCATGGGGAAATAAGACTCCAGCATCTCTTTTTCCTGCACGTAGAAGCTGGCGTTCTCGAAGAGATGCAGGTATCCCGTGTGGTCGTGGTGCAGGTGGGTGACGATCACGGTGTCGATGGCGAGGGGGTCGACGCCGTACTGCTTGAGCACGTTGGGCACCTCGAGCTCCGGGGTACGCGGCTTGGGGCCGAATATCCACTTCGGCACATGGTCATGCACATAACTGCCGTCGACCACGATCTTCTCGCCGTCCTCCCCCTCGATGAGGAACATGAAGACGGGCAGGTCGGCGAAGTAGCCGGCGGCCAGCGGGCTCATGATGAGGCCCCAGTTCATGTGGAACCAGCCGGTGAGCATGGGTTTGATCCTGTACTCCTTCACGGTCCCGCTCTCCTTTCTCTCGCATGCCGAATTCCATTAGTTACCATGCCCGGCCGGGCAGGCATGGAAAACATCCTGCCTGCGGACAGGCGGGCGATCCGCGTCTCTCGACGGTTCTCTCCGCCTCCCCGGCAAAACAGGAGGCGCGAGGCCCTCGCGTTACGGGCACGTCCCGGGGTGGGTCAAACCATACGCCCCCCGTTCTGTGCGTTACACCGGCCCCCATCAGGCCAAAGCGGCAACAACGGCACTCCCTTCCCGCCTCCACCGGGCGTCATTCCGGAGAAGGTCGAGAGTTGGCGCCGTGTCCGCGAGGATCCCATTCACGGCCTTGAGCAAGTCTCCCCACGCCGGTCGCGCGTGCGTAAAGGGCACGGTTTCTCATGGGTTCGCGAGCCTGGCGCTCAACGCGCGTCCGAACTCCAGGGCGCGCTCCACCTCGCTCTCGGGCAGGGTACCCCGGTCCTCGCCTTTCCCGGGAGGACTGTATCCCTCGATGGCGGCCTTGAACGGCGGCGCCAGCGCGACCAGGCCGCCCTTCTCCAGCAGCTCGTAAAGGACCTCGGAGGCCTGAATGAGCGGCTCATCGGTATTGACGGTACCGCCGGTGCTGAAAGTTGCGAAGGGCTTGCCCTTGAAATCCTTCCCGGTGAGCTTCCTGGCATAACGCTTGATCTTCGGCCAGGCGCCGGGCCACCTCGTCGCCGCCCCGATGACCACGAAGTCCAGCGACGGATCGGGCTTCCCCGCCTCCTCCACCGCCACCACCTCGACGTCATGCCCGGACTCCCTCAATCCCTGCGCGATGGCCTCGGCGATCCTCTTGCAGCTTCCCCACCAGCTCTTGTAGACGACGATTCCCCTCATCCTGCCGACCCCTCTCTCCTGGATCCGTTCCTCCGCCTCTCCTCCGCGACTTCGCGAAGCCCCTGTCTTCCAAGCACACGCCAGCCGCATTTAAGCCGCGAGCCTCAGTTTCGGCACGGCCTCAGCTCGCGACCCACCGGTCTTTTTTTTACCCAAAACGGGAAGGGCGGAACCAGGCGGCGGCATGACACCCGGCCATGGAGCTTTATCACCGCCGGATATTCTGCTACTATCTTTATCGTCGCGGGCGCTTAGCTCAGCGGGAGAGCGCTGCCTTCACACGGCAGAGGTCGAGGGTTCAAATCCCCCAGCGCCCACCAGCATTCCAGGCCTTTACGGCCTTTTTTATTGCTTTTTTGTTTATTACAACCCCACGGAAGCGACGCGCCCATGGGGGCGAAGGTTGCACGCTCTCCAGGGCCTGCCCTTCGGGCTTCGCGTTGCTCCGGGCGTCGCCGGGCCCCTACGGCTGCCCCTCCGTCCCGCCTTTACGCCTCCCCGCCGGCTTCCGGGCGGCGGGTCGCCGGCCGCCAGGGGAGATAGAGCAGCTCCGCCTCGTCCAGGAGCAGGCCTACAAGCAGGTGGGCGCCCCAGCGGTTGATCTCCGCGGGGAAGGAAAAGGCCGCCCATCTCACCCTTCCCTTCTCCAGGGCAAGGTGGCAACACACCTCGCCCTCGGGTCCCTCGCAGCGTCCGAACCCCTCGCCCCTGCCGCCCCGCCCGCGCCTGGCCTCGAGGGGAGGCTCGGGAGGCCACGCGAGGACGCGGCACGCCACGCCCAGCGACTCCCCCACCTCGCGGACCTTCACCCTCACCAGGTCCCCGAAGACCCTTCCGCTTCCGCATACCGCCATCTCCCATCCCAGCAGGCCGTAGGCGCCCGCCTCCTCCGCCCGCGCATCCACCTCCATACCCAGCGCCCTGGCCAGGGGACCCGTGAGCGCCGCATCCCCCGCCAGGTCCCGCAATCCCGAGAGCCTCCTCTCCATCCAGCGCGGCGCCCGCAGGGCGAGGACCCGTCCTGACAATTCCTCCCAGCGCCGCGAGATCTCTTGCAGCGATGCCGCCGCCTCCGCCGCGCCCGCGAGGGGGAAGTCCTCCCTAACGCCGCCGGGGACCACCCATCCCCTTCCCAGAGGATCGCCCAGCCACCCCGAGAGCGCCTCCTCTAGGCTTCCGCGCAGTCCGCGGCACGCCGCGGCGGTACGCCGCCTGCCCAGGCAGTCGGCCGCCATCTCCATCCACGCCAGGTGGCACTGCACCCGCGCCGTCTCGAGGAGCAGGGCGCGCAGGGCCGCGGCGGCGGGAGGCACCCTCAGCCCTCTCGCCTCCTCGCAGGCCAGCGCGCAGGAAAGGGCGCGGGCCGGACCTTCGTACTCGCCGCAGGCCTCCAACATGCGGCATGCCTCGGCGGCCCTGACCTCCCGCAGGATCGCGCCCGGATATTCCATGCGCGCCTCCAGCACCCCGAGCACGCGCCCGGCCGAGACCGCGAGGAGGTTTCCCTCCCAGTCCAGGAGCACCGAGGCCTCCACGTCCGGCGGCAGGTCCTCCGGCGCCGCGCGCGACATCCGCATCCAGCGCGAGGCGGCGGGGAAGTGGGGGGCGGCCTCGGGTAGCAGGCTCCGCCCTCCCTCCGCCTTCAGGTGCAGGGTCTCGCCGTCGCGGGGGTTATGGAAGTGCAGGGTGCCACCCACACCCGGCACGGGGCTGGCCATGAGCAGTCGCAGGCCCTGGGCGGCCAGGAACTCCATGCGGGCGGCGTGGTCTCCCCTCGTCTCCTCCAGCCATACGCGCCGCGTGGTCTCCAGGCGCGACCAGTCGACGCCCTCCCGGGGCAGGAAGCTCAACTGCGCGCGCTCATCTCCACCCCTGTCGCCGGCCATCCTCCACCTCACCTCAAGGCCAGATAGATCATGATCGCCGACCAGCCTGCGTACAGAAAGAGGTTTCCAGCGGCGAGGGCCGCGCGCTTCCCGCCCCCCGGCAACCCCTCCCGGCGGAAAGCGCGGCCGCCCGCGAAAAGGGGCAGCGCGCGCCCGCATGAAGTCCGCACCGGAATCTCCCGGGTCTTCCCCCCGCGCGACCACAGCGCCATCACCGTCGCCGCCGGGACCGCCAGCAGCAGGACCGAGGCGCCGAGGCCTGCCCATCCCGGCACGGGCACCTCCAGGGGCAGGCCGTATTCGCGCATGAGGAGGTCGGTGAAGGCGCCGGGGAAAAGGCCCACCGCCACGCAAGCCGCGGCCAGACCGCACGCCCCCAGCCACATCTCCCCATCCCCGCACTTCTCGTCGGGGGGAGCGAGCAAGGAGGCCGAACCCATCACCCAGGCCTGCGCCAGCAGGAGAGGGATGCAGGCGATGAAGAAGACCCCCCTCCATCCCGCCATGGCTCCGGCCAGGGCGGAGAAGGCCAACCACAGCCAGGCGAAGCCGGCCAGAGGAGGCACGCCCAGGAGGGAAGCTCCCCCCAGCACCCCGGGCCATCCCCCTCCCCTGCGCATTTCTCTCCCCAGCTCCGCCAGGGCCACGGCGGGAAGACCCGCCCACAGCCCCACTCGCATGGCCGCCAGGGCCGCCTGCCCCCCGGGGGCGGCGACCAGCGCCAGCGCCGCCCCCAGGCCGGAGCAGAGCAAACCCGTCACCTCCCAGCCCTCGCGGGCGCGCATCAGCTCCCGCGAGACCTCGAGGGCGGAGGCGGCGGCCGTCCCCAGGCATATCCACGTCCAGACCCCGCCCCAGGTGAAGAGGAGCCGCGCCACCGCGAAGAGGAGAAAGGCGCCGGTGGTGATATGCACGGCGAGTACGTGCACCAGAAGCAGGTCCCTGCCGCCGCGCGAGACCCCCGGCATCCAGCGGTGCATGGGAATAATTCCCAGCCGCAACAGCGCCGCCGCAAGCATCAGCGCGCACGAGGCGGCCCAGGGTCCCTCCGGTGGCAGGGGAGCGGGGGGTAGCATCAGTCCTCGCGAGGGGTCCGCCAGGTAGAACAGGAGGACTCCCAGCGCCAGGCAGAGGTCGGAAAGCGCCAGGGGGAGGATAAAAGGTAGCACGCGCCCCGCCGCGCTGCCGCGCAGGACCGCGGCGGCGATGAGGCACCAAGTGGCCAGGGCACACATCCCGGTGACGAGGAAGAGGTGGTCGCCCATGGCCGCCGCGAGGACCGCGGCGAGGGAAAAGCAGGCAAACGCCGAGGAGGCGTTCTCCTTTTTCCCGGCCCGCTCTCCTCCCCGCGAGGCCAGCACGAAGAAGGGCGAAAGGGCGGCGAGGGGGAGCACGAAGGCCATCTTCTCCGGGGTGAGCTCCAGGCGCCACAGCGCGAAGGTCTCGGGACCCACGTGGCGGTCCCAGGCACGGTATGCCAGCACCGCCGCCGCCGGCAGGGAGAGCACGCACCAGGCCGAGGCCACCCTGCGCAGGGCGCGGGCCGGCACGGCGGCGAGGTAGAGGATGCCCGCGACCGCGGCCGCCAGGGGCATGGCCGCGAGCAGGTGGACGGCTCTCAAGCCGCGACCTCCATTCCCTCATTCAGCATCTGATGCGTGTCTCCATGACCATGCCTTCGTTTTCCGGCCCTGAAGTCAGGGGCGGTCCCCCGCTTTTCATCATCCGGCAGGGATGCCGAAACCCGACTTCACGATCCCAACCCACCGGAACAACTCCGTACGGGCCACCGCGCCGAAGGGCCTCTCTCTCCCCGTACCCGGCCCCTCGTCGCCGCCCGGTGCATCGCTCAACCTCCAAGCACCGCGGCCGCCATCGCCAGGGCCAGGGAAAGCGCCGCGAGGGCGGGAGCCGCCAGGAGAGCCCGGCGCCGGAAGACGGCGTTCCTGCCCTCCAGCCAGGCGCGTCCTCCCGTGGCCGCCAGCGCCATGCCCGATGCCGAAGCCCCCCACGCGAGCGCCCCTCCCGGGCCTTTCCAGGGATAGCCGAGGCAGACCAGGACGAAAAGCAACAGGGTCACCGCCCTCTCGGCGCCCTCCGCCAGAGCGGTCGCGGCCGCAACCCCGGATCCCCACCGTTCCTCTCCCCTCCCGTATGCGGGACGTCCCAGGAGGAAGAAGAACAGCGCCGCCGCCGCGCACGCCTGGGAGGAGAAGATGAGCGCGGAGCCCGCGCCTTTCCAGTAACGGAAAGCGCCAAACGCCCCCTCCGCGATGAGACCCTCGAGCTCCGGCGCGAACGCCCCCGGGTAACGCATGCTCACGCCGACGGTGGCACATCCCAACGCGAAAAGGCGCGCCAGGGAGGCGCGGAATCGCAATGGGACCCGCGCCGCGCGCTCTCCCTCTCCGGCCTCCGGGAGCGCGAGGGGCAGCAGTCCCGGCACCGCGACGAGCAGGGCGAGCGAAAGAAGGTCCCCCTCCACCCATACCAGGAGGACCCCGGCCAGGCCCAGGGCTGCCGGCGGCAGGAGAACGGCCAGCGCTTCTCCCGGAGAGAGGGGCGGGGAGGGAGCGGCGGCTTTCAGGACGTAACCCCGGGACCCGCCGCCGCCGGCCAGGCGGAACAGTCCCTCTTCCAGAAAGAGGAACAGCTCTCCGCAGGCGGCCATGAAGAGCAGTCCCGGGAAGAAGAGGACCTTGAGCAGATCCGCGGCCAATCGCATGCGCATCACCCCTGGCGTGTCCGCCTACCTCCGGCCCGCCTGTATCCGGGTATAGACTAGCATATGGCGCTCCCCTCCGCCCGCGGCACCCCCTCCGCCTCTCCCGCTGTCCCTCCACGGGGGAATGCGTCTCCCTGCTGTATAATCGATGCATGAGGATAACCTGTAAGGGTCCGTACGATTTCCGCCTCACCTGGGGGCTTTTCTCCGCTCATGCCGCCGGCAACGCCACCCGGCGCGGCTCTCTGGCCATGTGGTGGGACGGGACGCCCACCCTCATCTATCTGCGACAGACCGGGGAGGAGCCCCCGAGACTGGAGCTCATCGCCGATCCCATGCCGGCACGGCCGCTCGAGTTCCAGAAAAAGGTAAGGGAGATGCTCTTTGCCGACCTGGAACTGCAGCCCTTCTACCGCCGCGCGCGCCGCGACCGGTCGCTGCGCCCCGTGGTCAACGCGCTGGTGGGCCTGAAGCCGGTGCGCCCGCCGGACGTGTTCCAGATGGTGGTGATCGCCCTCAGCGAGCAGCAGGTCTCCATGGCCGCCGCGCACCGTGTACGCGAACGCCTCCTCGCCGCATGCGGGACCAGGGCGGGCCGCCTCCTGGCCTTCCCGCGCGCCGAGGACGTAGCCGCGCTAGGCCCCGAGGGACTGCGCGCCTGCGGGTTCTCCGCGCGCAAGGCGTCCTGCCTCGCCGCCCTTGCGGAGATGTTCGCCTCCGGAGACATGGACGTCTCTTCCTGGGAGGAGATGGATGACGAGACGCTCGCCTCCCGCCTGCGCGGCTACCCGGGCATCGGGGAATGGACGGCGGAATACATCCTGCTGCGCGGGCTGGGCCGCCTGGACGCGCTGCCCGCCTCGGACCTCGGCGTGCGCCGCGCCGTGGGACGCTGCCTGGCCGAGGGTGAGGAACTGAGCGCGGGCGAGGTGCGGGAGCTGCTCGAGCCCTGGCGTCCATGGCGGGGCCTGCTCGCTTTCTACCTCCTCGCCCATCAGCGGCTCATGCGGAAGGAGCTGGACCAGGCGAAGGGGCTGGACCAGGCGCAGTGACCGTCCTCCTGCTCCGCCCGCAGGTAGCAGAAACCCTCGCCCCGCAGGTCTCCGTCCACGAGGTCGAAGCCGACCTCCGCCGCTCCCGCGCCGCTCCAGGCCACGGAATATCCCCGTTCGTCACGGCACAGCAGCTCCACACCCCTCCCATCAGCGGCAGATCCAGATGGGGCTGGACCAGGCGCAGTGACCGTCCTCCTGCTCCGCCCGCAGGTAGTAGAAACCCTCGCCCCGCAGGTCTCCGTCCACGAGGTCGAAGCCGACCTCCGCCGCTCCCGCGCCGCTCCAGGCCACGGAATATCCCCGCTCGTCGTGGCGCAGCAGCTCCACCGAGCGCAGCCGGGAGGTGCCCAGGACGCGGCCCTGCAGGCGCGGACTGCCGGAGCAGAAATATTCCGTGCCCATGGGGAGGCCGTCCGCGAAAAGCTCCAGGACCATGCGCGCGCCCGTGGTGCCGTAGACCCTGCGGTTCCAGAGCGCCCTCCACAGGGACTCGGGCGTGAGCTCGTCGGCCCAGATGGCGGTGAGGCCGCGGGGATAGATATCGATGGGATGATAGCGCTCGTCCACGGCGTAGTCGTGGCGGTCGCTGCCGGCGATGATGCCCAGGCGCAGGCCGGAGGCCAGCGCCTCCTGCACGTAGTTCCCGAACCCCGGCCGGCTGCGGTCGTCCCGCAGGAAGCGCGGGAACCATCCCCGGGGAGCGCCGTGGGTTATGGGAAAGGGACCGTCGTAGCGCTCGGAGCTGCCGTGCATGCTGTAGATCTCCACCAGTCGTTGCTGTTCGTTCTCCGGGCCCCACCAGGTATAGGCCTCCGGCACCTTCATCCTCAGGAACTTCAGCCAGTTGAAGAGGGCCATGAAGATGCGCCGCCAGGCGGTGTGGTGGGGGACCACGATGGCGTCGCGCTCGCGCAGCAGCCCCTCCAGTCTAGCGGGCGTGTCGCTCTCGCCGTCCACCCAGCTGAAGAGGGGCGGGTCCGTTTCCTCCGGCGCGTAATAGATCCCCCGGTGCCCCCACCTGTGGTCGGACCACTCGTAGCCCAGGAAGGTCACGAACCTCCCAGGCTGGTTGTATTCTCTGCACAAACGCTTGACGAGCTCCCACTCCTCCTCCCTGCCCGAGGGCTCGAAGAGGTCCATGGTGTCGTGGGTGGTGATGGCCGCGAAGTCGAGGCCCAGCTCGTCACGGGCCTCTCGGTAGAAGGCCCCGGGCTCCAGGCATCCGTCGCACAGGGCGGTGTGCACGTGCAGGTCTCCCCAGTAGAGGCGCAGGTCGCCGCCCACGGGCACGGGATTGCTCTCCCCCGCCAGCCCTCCCGCGAGCGCGCCCACGCGGTAGACCCCGGGGCGGGTCATCCTGCACGTCACCGCCGCCACCCCGCGGTCCTGGGGACGGAAACTCACCCGGTAAGGCGCTTCCATGCCCTCCACGGGGACGATCTGCGCCTCTCCCGTGAAGGTGGGGTCCACCTCCCCTTTTTCGTCCACGGCCCGTATGAGCAGCCTGGCCTCGCCGGCTTCGTCGCAGGCGGAGAGGACGGGCTCAAGGGCCACGGCCCTTCCGCCCACCGCCTCCAGGACGGGACACGCAGCGATGAGGCGGTAGATGCCCGTGGCCCTCTCGTCCACCTCCACCGCCACGTCCACGCGCGAGGGGTGCGCGGGGGAGGCCCACCCCGGGCTTCCGTGCCGCCGGTCTCCCAGCACGATCACGATCTCGTCGCCCTCGGCGAGGCGGCCGTCCCTGACCCGGATGCGAATCTTCCTCAGCTCCAGATAGAGATAGAAGACGTCCAGGCGGTCCAGCTTCACCCCGCACCGGCGCAGGAACTCCCTGCCCAGGAAGCGCACCGCGCCGCGCAGGGGGAAATAGCCCTGCGGCACCATCTCCAGGCGGGCGTTCCCGGACGTCTTGAGCTCGCAGGAGTAATAATTTGGCAGGCGCGGGTGGCGGTTCTGCCTGGGCCCCCAGCCGTCGGCGTAGAGGAAGGTGGGCCGCAGGCCTTTTTCCCCGAAATCGACGAGGCGGCAGAAGGAGACCTTTATTCCCCCGTCCTCGGATATCCCCCCGGGACCGCAGCGGAAACGCAGGGTGACGGTCTTCTTGCCCTCACCCGCCCGCACCATGGAGGGCTCGAGCCAGGCCTCGCCGGGCGCGGTCTCCCGCGAGGGCTCGGGCTTGCGTCCCGGGCGGAAGAACTCGGGATCGTACAGGTAATCCATCACCCCGAAGGCGACGGTCCCGGCCGCGGCGCCCGCCGCGGCCAGCGGAAGGGCGAGGGCGGCCTTAACGGCCCTGCGCAAGGCGGTTGCCCGGCGCTCTCCGTCCCCCGATGCGGCACTGTCCCCACGCCGCATCCGCCCGCGGCCCTCCGCCCTGCGCGTCGCGGACCCGCTCTTCTTACGCCGCACGGAAACGCGGGGAGATCCGCTCTGGACCGTTCGTGCTCCGTCCGCACCGCCCGAAGGGAACCTCTTCTTTCTCGTCCTCATCTCTCTCTCCGTTCTGTCTCCCCTCCCGGCCAGGGAATAATTTTATCATCCCGACCGTCCGGCGAGCGCAACGCCATGGCCTCGTCCCGGGACGGCATACCCCGGCATGACGCATGGTCCGGGCGCACGCGGGTCCGGGTTGCGGGGAGGAGACGCGTCCGGGAGGCGAGCAGGAGCGATTCCCCACACCGGGAGAGGGAAGCAGGCGCCCCCGCGGTCTGCGTTCTCTCCGCGCGATCTACAGTATATGGAATATATTGCCTTCGTTGGTCACGCCACCCGTTCACCGCCGCAAGACCCGCACGCAGCATCTTTCACGACGGTTCCTCCCGTTGCCGGAACGGAGGCATTCGCGGGGCCGGCTTCCGGCGGCGGCATCCGCGGGCCCTGCCGCCATATGCGCCCCGCAGGCATCCCCGTTCGCGAGCACCGCAGGGTCCGCACGCGACGTCTTCGGTCCCTTTTCTTTCCGCGCTCAGCGGGCGAGGTTCATGCCGGAGAGCGCGAAGTCGCCCAGGAGGGAGGCCCGCGTCACCACCCCCTCCCCGTAGCGGTCACGCAGGGCGTCGAGGGCGGCGGTGAGCTTTTCCTCGCGCGGGTCCAGGCAGTCCCAGATGGTCACCTGCTTCCCCTCCTCGCGGCGGCGCAACTGAGAGACGGACACCCCCACGGTGGTCACCGGCTCCTTCCAGAGCCCCGAGGCGGCCTCGCGGCGCAGCAGGTCCCGCGCCGCGGCATAGACGGGGGAGGGGAGGTCGGTGTATTCCTCCAGGGTCCTGGCGCGGGCGTAGCCCATGGCGTACCCCACCCGCAGGCGCAGGTTGACCGTTTTCCCCAGGTATCCGTCGCGGCGCATGCGCCGCGTCACCGCGTCCACCAGCCCCAGGAGGGTGTTCTCCAGGTATTCCGGGTCGTCGGTGCCACCGCGCAGGGAGAGGCTGTGCCCGAAGGACTTCACCTCGTGGACCTCCCCGCTGCGCGTCACCGGGCTGTCGTCCTCCCCCCGCGCCGCCCTCCACAGCAGGCGCCCCATGATCCCGAACCGCCACTCCAGCGCCTCACGCGGGGCGCGGGCCAGGTCCCCCACCGTCTCGATGCCCATGGCGCGGAGGTTGCGGCGCATGCGGGCTCCCACCCCCACCAGCCTGTCCACGGGCAGGGGGGCCAGGACGTCCGGGAGCTGTTCCGGCCGGATGACGGTGAGGCCGTCGGGCTTCTGGAACTCGGAGGCCATCTTGGCCACCAGCTTGTTGGGGCCTATGCCCACGGAGGCGGTGAGGCGCAGCTCGCGGCGGATGTCCTCCTTCAGGGCCGCGCCCAGCCTGCGCGCCTCCTCCCAGCGCTCCTCCCCCGCGGGGCGGGAACGCAGGAGGGGGGTGAGGTCCAGGAAGACCTCGTCTATGGAAAAGACTTCCACCCGATGCGAGCGCCGCTCGCAGATGCGCAGGATGCGCCGGGCGTTGTCCAGGTACTTGGGGATGTCGGCGTGCACGAAGCACGCCCGGGGACAGCGCGAACGCGCCTCCCACACCGACATGCCCGCCTTCACCCCCCAGGGACGGGCCTCGTAGGAGGCGGTGGCCACCACCCCGTGGGAGCAGAAATCGCTGGAGGTGTGACAGACCACGAGGGGACGACCGCGGTAGATGGGGACGTCCCTCTGCTCCACGGAGGCGAAGTAGGCGTCCATGTCCAGGTGGAGCACGCAGCGTCCCTCCCTCGCCCTGCCCTGGTCGGCGGGGCGGAGGAGACCGTGCATCACGAACTGGGTCATCCGTACGTCGTCCCTTCTCCTGCCTCGACGGTCACCTCGGCCGCCAGCACCTAACCTTCTCCGTGCACGCGCACCAGGCTCCAGCTCATGCCCTCGGTGGAGAAGCGGAGCTCGTACACCTCGGGGTTGTCGCTCATCACCGAATAATAGAGCTCCAGGTAGCGCCCCTTCATGGCGCGGTAGGTACCCAGCACCCGCCGCACCTCGTACCTCCTGCCGCGCCAGAGGAATGCGGTGGGGCGCAGCTTCCCGCCGCGGAAAACCGCCGCCACGTCCACCGGCTCCTCTATGAGGGTCACCATGCCGAACCACTCCTCTCCCGGGCGACGCGCGCCGACTTCGCGCCTGCCTATCCCCTTCGCGAGGAAGGCAGGGAGGGCGTTGCGCCCTCCCTGGATGCCTCTCTCCGTCCCCCGCCCGCTCCTCGCGGCCATGCGGGGCGGGACCTTTCTTCCGCTCCCCTTCCGGGGTCTCGAGCGGGGAGAGCCTCTTGCGCCCTCCCTGGATGCCTCTCTCCGTCCCCCGCCCGCTCCTCGCGGCCATGCGGGCGCAGAACCCGGCCGCGGCGAGGCGGGGGCGGGTCAGATCCGCTCCCGCAGCAGCGCCACCACCTTCCCCGCCAGCCTCACCTCCGCCTCGCCCCGCTCCACCCGCAGGACAGGATAGGCGGGGTTGGAGGCCACCAGCTCCACCGCCTTCCCACGCCGCCGCAGCCTCTTCACGGTGGCCTCGCCGTCCACCAGGGCCACCACCACCTCGCCGTCCTCCGCATCCGGGCGGGGATCCACCACCACCAGGTCCCCGTCCTTTATGCCGTCGCCGACCATGCTGTCGCCCCTCACCCGCAGGATAAAACGTCCCCGGCCTCCCCAGCGCGCGGGCACGGGAAGCCACTCCTCCACCTCCTCGGAGGCGTACCGCAGGGGGCCGGCGGGAACCTCGCCCACCAGGGGAAGGTAGGACGCCGCCTCCCTGAACCCTCCCCGCACCTGGATGGCGCGCGCGCCGGGGGCGCGGGATATGAAGCCCTTCCTCTCCAGGGCCTCCAGGTGGCGCTGGGCACCGCGGGTGGAGGACATCCCCAGGGCCTCGCATATCTCCCGCACGCTGGGAGGGTACCCGCTGCGCTCCAGCTTCTCCAGCACGAAGCCGAGCACTTCCTCCTGCCTGGGCGTGAGTTCGTCCAATCTCCTCTCACCTCCCCGGCCTATTATAGTATACATGCGTTTACCTGTAAACACCCGTTTACCATAAAGCGCTCCCTCCGGCCCGGCGGAGGCGCGGCCGGGGACGGGGAGGAAGGGCCTCCGCCGGGCCGGCGGGAAAGAGGTGCGGCGCGGAGGTTTCAAGACGAGGGGTTAGGGGTAAATAATGCATGGACCTCACCACCGCCGGAAAGTATCCGGCCTGACGATCACTCGGAGGTGAAAAAATGGTGCGGGGACCTCACGGCCATGAGAAGACGAGCGTCGAAGTACTGCGGGTTCTCTGCCCAAAGTGCAACAACCGCGTCACCATCGAGCCCGGCGAAGACCAGGCCAAGTGCCCCAAGTGCGGCAACACGGTGAAGCGGCCCGCAAAGCCCAGGTAGCCGGATGCCCCCGAAGGGCTCCGGCCCGGAGCAACGGTGAGCAGAGCATGGTAGAAGAGGAGAGAGGAGGCACCGTCCTCGACGTCGCGGTGGAGAGCGTGGGTGGACGCTCCCTCATCGCCTTGAGCGGAGAGGTCGATGTATACAGCGCCTACAAGCTGCGCGATACCATCAAGGACCTCGTGGAGGAGGGACATTACCACATCGTCGTGGACCTCGAAAAGGTCGCCTTTCTCGACAGCACCGGCCTGGGCGTCCTGGTGGGCGGCCTGAAGAGGGTCAGGAACCACGGCGGCGAGCTGGGGATCATCTGCAGCCAGGAAAAGATCCTGCGCGTCTTCCGCATCACCGGGCTCACCAAGGTCTTCCCGATTTACGCTTCCAGGGAAGAGATGCACGCAAAAGCCGAGGAGGCATGATATTGCCCCGAGAGGAGACCACCGAGTTCGAGCTGGAGATGCCGGCGCAGGCGAAGTACGTGGGGCTGGCCCGGCTGCTGGCCGGCTCCATAGCGCGGCGCATGCGCTTCAGTGAGGAGAGCATCGACGACCTCAAGATCGCCATCTCCGAGATGTGCACCAACGCCATCGTGCACACCGGCAACGGCGAAGCCACCAGGCCTCCCATACTGGTACGCTACCTGGCGGGAGACGGTTTTTTAACCGTCGAGGTACGGGACCGCGGGCCGGGTTTCGACCCCGCCTGCGTGCTGGACCGCCAGCGCGAAGACCTCCTCGGCAAGGGATTCGGGATCCCGTTGATAAGAAGCCTGGTGGACGTGTTCGAGTGCGACTCCAGCCCCGGCAGCGGCACGGTGGTCACCATCACCAAGTTCGTGGACAGGGAATGAGGAGACGAGAGGGATCCCGCGGCCGCCGCCGCAACCCTGAAGGCATCTCCGGCATCATGGATAAGGAATATTTTACCAAGGCACGCAAGGCCATGGTCAGGCAGCAGATCGCCGCCCGCGGCGTCGAGGATCCCCGCGTTCTGGAGGCCATGCGCAAGGTCCCGCGCCACCTTTTCGTCCCCGCCCACCTCGCGGACCGCGCCTACGACGACTCGCCCCTCCCCATCGGAGAGGGACAGACCATCAGTCAGCCCTACATGGTGGCCTGGATGACGGAGCTCCTCGAGCTGAAAGAAGATTCCAGGGTTCTAGAAGTGGGCACCGGTTCCGGCTACCAAGCCGCAGTGCTGTGTGAGCTGGCGCGCGAGGTGTACACGGTGGAGAAGATCCCGGAGCTGGCGCGCGAGGCGGAGCGCCGCCTCCTCTCCCTCGGCTACCGCAATTTCCACCTCCGTGTGGGCGACGGCACCTTGGGCTGGCCAGAGGAGGCCCCCTTCGACGGCATCATCGTCACCGCGGGGGCTCCCTCCGTCCCCCAGCCCCTCGCCGAGCAGCTGGCCGACAGGGGAAGGTTGGTGATCCCCGTTGGGCCCTCGGGCATGCAGATGCTCACGGTCATCCGCCGCGAGGGCGGCGGGTTCACGCGCAGCGAGAAGGGGTCCTGCGTCTTCGTCCCCCTGGTGGGGGAGCACGGATGGAAGCGGGGACGCAACCGCTGGTACGACTAGGGTCGCAACGGCCCATCCGCACCCCCCGGGTGCTATAATCGTCGCATGCGTGAACTGACCGTGGTGCTGCCGACCTACAACGAGCGCGAGAACATCGAGCGCATCGTGGAGGCCATCCTGCGCCAGCCACTGGACCTGGGCATCCTGGTGGTGGACGACAACTCCCCCGACGGGACGGGGGAGGTAGCCGACCGCATAGCCGCGGCGGACCCCCGGGTGGAGGTCCTGCACCGGGAGGGGAAGGGGGGGCTGGGTACCGCCTACCGCGCCGGGTTCCGCTATGCACTGGAGAGGGGAGCGCAGTACTGCTTCGAGATAGACGCCGACTTCTCCCACAACCCCGACGACCTCCCCCGCCTCTACGCCGCGGCTCGCGAGGCGGACGCCGCCGTGGGGTCGCGCTACATCAAGGGAGGGGGCGCTCCCGACTGGAGCTTCTACCGCTGGCTGATCAGCCGCGGCGGGAACCTCTACACCAAGATGGTAGCGCGCACCAGGACGGTGGACACCACCTCGGGATTCCGCTGCTACTCGCGGCGCGTGCTGGAGGCCATCCCCCTGGACCGCGTCACCTCGCAGGGCTACGCCTTCCAGATCGAGATGACCTTCGTTGCCGAAGCGCTGGGCTTCCGCATCGTGGAGGTCCCCATCATCTTCGTGGACCGCAAGGGCGGCGAGTCCAAGATGGACTCCGATATCTTTTGGGAGGGCTTGAAGGTGGTCTGGGGTCTGCGGCGCAAGTACCGGGACCTCGAGCCCGTGGTCTGAGCCTTCACCCACCAAGGCATGGAATGGGGCGGCGGCCTACCTCAGGCGGACTCCGCCCCCAGGTCGTCAGAGTACAAGCGCACGTTGTTGGGACCTGCCGCCCTGGCGGCGGCTAGGGCGGCAAGGGCCCGGTTCACGAGGTCGGTATCGTTGTCGGCATTGGCGGGGTACGACGACACCCCCACGCAGACCGTCAGCCTTTCCACCTCTTTCCTGACCCGCGAGGGGAAGGGGTATTCCTCCACCACCTTGCGGATGCGTTCCGCCAGCCGCATGGCCCCCAGGCGCCTCGTCTCCGGAAGGAGCACCCCAAAGAGGCTCTCTCCGTAACGCGCCGCGGTGTCCACCTCCCGCGTGTTGCGCCTGACGACGGCGCCCAGGTCTTTCAAGACGAGGTCCCCCAGGTAGCGCCCGTTGCGCTCCACGTAACCCTCGTAGTCGTCGATCTCGAAAAAGAGGAGGCAGATGTTGAGGCTGTAGCGGCGGGCGCGGCTGACCTCCCTTTTCACCTGGTGGATGAAGTATTCACGGTTGAACAGTCCGCTGGCGGCATCCCTGACCGCGTTGGTCTCCAGCTCGGAATAGAGACGGGCGATGAGCACCGTGAGGGCCGCCTGGTCCGCGACCAAGGCCAGCACGGGCATCTTCAACGCCTCCAGCTCCTCTTCTTCCATCCCCAGGGCGAGCACGCCGACGACCCTTCCCTCCGCGCGTAGGGGCAACCCGATGAGGCTTCCTATCCCGGTATCCGCCAGGTGACCGTATTCCGCGTGCTCCGGGCGCAGACGCTCCTGGATCACGGCGCCCGAGTCGAAGGAGGCGCCGCAGACGGAGGTCCTGGCGTCCAGGGTTTCCTCCACCAGGGCCTCCGCCGCCTCGCCCCTCGCCAGCACCACCTTGAGCTCGTCCACCGCCGCTCCCGGCAGCAGCACCATGCCCAGCGCCGCGCCGCAGAAGGCCATGGCCCGGTCCAGCAGCTGGGCGAGCTTGGGAAGGGGGTCGGTGTAGGCCTCGATGACGTTGACGCCGGAGCAGATGTCCATGAAGCCGTATATCGCCTCCCGGCTCAACTGCGCCGCATGCCCCGCGGCCGGCAGGGACTCCAGCAGCCGCGCCAGGGGCGAGCCGTCGCGCGCGTCCAGCACCTGGCAGTGGGCAGGGATTCCTTTGAGCTCCCCCACCCCTTCGTCGGCCACCAGCACCAGATCGGGCGCGGCGGTACGGAAGAGGTCCCTGCGTGATGTGAAGACGGCGGGGGGATCCAACGACTCGGGCCAGAGTGAGGGGATTCCCCGGGAGAGGAGTCCCACCACCTCGCTGCCCTCGCCCTCGGCCAGCAGCTTCGCCAGGCGCGAACAGGCCTGGTTGAACCCTATGAAAGCGATCCTTGTCTGCATACGCGACCTCTCCCCGCGCCTGAAAACGCAGCCTCAAGCGACAGGTCAATTGTAATGGATTATCCGAAAGTTGGAAACCGCTGCCGCTTGCTGTCGGACGCCTCGCGGTGCTCACAGCCCACCATGTCGACGGGGAAGGGGGATTCCGCCCTGCCGGGGCTCCGCGATGAAAAGCTCGTTCCGCTCATCTCGCGCCTACGCCCCCCGCACCCGCCACTCCGGGCGCGACCGAGGGGTGCGGGGCGGGCAGACAGGGGGCGGGACTCCTACCTGGCGGCCGCCTCGCGGTGCTCGCGGTCCACCATATCGATGGGGAAGGGCAACTCCGCCCCTTCCGGGATCTTATGGATGTATTTTCTGCGGAACTCGGGGTCCTGCATACGGCAGGTCATGGTCTTGCGGTCGTACTCGGGGTGCACCTTCATGCGGTGCCAGATGTCCCACAGCGGCTCTTCCTTGACGTTGCCGAAGTGCAGGGGATTGAAGTCGCAGGGGGTCACGAAGCCGTTGTGGGTGATATGGATCTGCCACTTGACCCCGAAGCACCCCATGATATGGGGGTCGTTGACGTGGCACATCAGGCATACTCTGGGCCCCTTGAAGTCCTTCCACTGTTCCTCGTGGATGACCCGGAACTTCTCGCGCTCGGCGTCGGTGAGGATGAGCTCGTCCTCCTTGATGCACTTTCCGGTGGGCACGAGGTCGAAGACGGTGAGCTCGCGTACCCCCAGTTCGCGGCAGAGCTCCAGGAACCTGTGATGGTAATCTCTGGCAATAGACTCGCGGTTCATATAGGTGGAGACGCCGACGGCCATGCCGCGGGCCACCGCACGCTCGATACCCTCCACCGCCCGCTGGTAAAGGCCGGGCACGCCCCGCAGGCGGTCGTGTTCCTCCGGCACCGGGCTGTCCAGACTCACGAAGATGGTGTCGCAGCCGGCGGTACTCAGCTTGTCCAGGTTCTCCTCGCTGAGCAGGGACCCGTTGGTGAAGATATCCGCGACGCAGTCGTTCTCCACGATACGGCGGATTATCACGTCCAGGTCCGGGCGCAGCAGGGGCTCGCCGCCGGTGATGATGATGTCGGTGATGCCCAGTTCCGCGCACTGGTCGACGACCTCGCACCACTGTCCCGTGGTCAGGGTCCCCTCACGGCTGCGCCGGAAGGCGCTGCAGTGTACGCAGTGCGCGTTGCAGTCCTGGGTCACCGCGATGGTCACGGCATGGGGCCCCCATTCCCTGCCCAACCCGCGGTCGATGATGTTGCGGTAGAAGCGTTCATAGGCGCGCGATTTCACGGGCGGAAGGTGGTAGGAGAACCTGTCCGGCCGCGCGAACTTGATGAAGGGCATGCGCGGCCCGATGCTCTTGAGTATCCATCCCCCCGCCACCATGAAGAGGGGGAAGGTGGGAGGCCCGAAGGCCTGGTAGAAATTGCGCCTCATCCTGCGGGTCAGCTTCGCCCCGTTCTTGCCGTTTCCCTGCTGCGACATGTCCTTCACTCCCGTTCCGCTGTCCGTGCTCCTCTCCCTGCCCCCAAGGCGAATCGCCAACATTTATATTCCTTTTCGGCAACCTTATCAACACCTTTCAACGGATAGTGTAAATATACTAAAAAGTCATTAGTGATGTCTATTATATCGGGTTCACGCGAATAAGGCGGATCCCCCCGCCCTCATGGGATCCGCGGTAGCGACGATCTCATGCGGCGCATGGAGGGTTCCGAGGACGATCCGCGCCGCCTGAGCGCTCAGCCCACCCGGCCGGAACATCTCGCCCCGGCAGGCCGGCCCCTTCTCCCGATCCCCGGTGCCGGATGCCGCCGCCATGCCGGCGGTCAATCCCCCTCGCCTTCCTCCTCCACGGGGGCCTCTTCCTCCTCCCGGTCCAGCTCGCGGCTGCCGATGACGATGCGCGGCAGGGTGGTGGCCAGGAACACCCCCACCCCCACCCCCAGAAGCACCAGCACCACCGTCTTGGAGGCCACGAACTCCAAGGAGAGGGCGATGCCGGTGAGGAGGGCCGTCCACAGGTAGATGATCAGGACCGCCTGCCGCTGCGAATGCCCGATGTAGAGCAGCCGGTGGTGGATGTGCTCCTTGTCCGCGTGATGGAAGGGCTTTCCTTTCCTCGCCCGCCTGAGAATGGCCAGACCGGTGTCAGCGATGGGCACGGCGAGGATGATGAGGGGGGTGAACATGGTGGCCACCGCGGTGCGCTTCAGGATGCCCTGGATGCTGATGGCGCCGAGGACGAAGCCCAGGAACTGGGCCCCCGAGTCGCCCATGAAAATGCTCGCGGGGTTGAAGTTGTAACGGAGGAAACCCAGACATGCCCCCCCCACCGCGGCGGATATGACCATGGCCTGCAGGGTGTTGGGGTCCGCCCCCACCCGTGTGCCGTAGAAGAAGAAGGCCGCCACGGTGATGAGGGAGATGCCCGCGGCGAGGCCGTCCAGGCCGTCGATGAGGTTGATGATGTTGGTGAAGGCCACCGTCCAGGCCACGGTGAGGAGGATGGAGAGGACGGGGCTCGCGGTGAGGTCGATGACGTTGCCACGCGGCAGGGCCAGGGTGGTTATCTCCACCCCGAATGAGACCAGGATGAGGGCTCCCATGATCTGGCCGGCGAGCTTCATCCAAGGGGAGAGGTGGCGCATGTCGTCCAAGGCGCCCAGCACGGCGATGAAGGTGGAGGCGAGGATGATCCCCAGGAGCTGGGCCGAGGACAGTGCGTCCACCATCCCCAGGGGCTTGGCGAAGGGGGCGGAGAAACTGGTCAGGACCTTGGCCATGAGCAGGGAGAGCACCACGGCCAGGAAGATGGCCATCCCCCCCAGGGTGGGGGTGGGCTGCTCGTGCACCTTGCGGTCGTGGGGCATGTCTATGGCGCCCAGCCACACGGCGGCGCGCCGTGCCAGGGGGGTCAGGAGCAGCGAGAGCACCAGCGCCGCCACGAAGGCGAAGACATAAATCAATCCCCGTCCTCCTCCGGCAGCGGGGTGACGGCCATCCCCGCCTCGCGCGCCATCTCGTCGGCCATGGGGTCTTCGTATCCCTCCGCGTAATAGACCTGCCTGATGCCGGCGTTGATGAGCATCTTGGTACAGAGCACGCAGGGCTTATGGGTGCAGAAGATGCTGCCGCCCCCCACCGCCGTGCCGTAGAGGGCAGCCTGGATGACCGCGTTCTGCTCCGCGTGCAGGCCCCGGCACAGCTCGTGCCTCTCGCCGGAGGCGACCCCTCGCTCCTCGCGCACGCAGCCCACGTCCTCGCAGTGGGGCAGCCCGGATGGAGCCCCGTTGTAACCGGTGGACACGATGCGCTTCTGCAGCACGATGACGCATCCCACCTGGCGGCGCAGGCAGGTGGAGCGCGTGGCCACCTGCCGCGCTATGGACATGAAATAGGTCTCCCAGCTCGGTCTGGTCATGACGCCGCCTGCCTCCCCGGGAAAACCGCGGCCTGACGTTACAGCTCGGGGTAGAGCGGGAACCCGGCCAGCAGCTCCTCCACCCGTTCCCGCACCTCGTGCATGACCTGCGTCGAACCCGGGTTCCCGGCCACCAGCGCGATGAGGTCGGCGATCTCCACCATCTCATCCTCGCGCATCCCGCGCGTGGTCACCGCCGGCGTGCCCAGGCGGATGCCGCTGGTCACCGCCGGGGGCTTGTCGTCGAAGGGTATGTTGTTTTTGTTCACGGTTATCTTCACCGCGTCCAGGGCTTCCTCGAGCTCTTTGCCGGTGATTCCCAGAGGCCTGAGGTCCACCAGCAGGAGGTGGGTGTCGGTGCCCCCGCTCACCAGACGCATGCCCCTCTCCTCGAGGGCCGCGGCCAGGGCCCGGCAGTTGCTCACCACCTGGCGGGCGTACTCCGCGAACTCGGGCTGGGAGGCCTCGTGGAGGGCGACCGCCTTGGCCGCCACGATATGCATGAGGGGCCCGCCCTGCACGCCGGGGAACACGGCGTGGTCCAGGGCCTGCGCGAAACGCTCCTTGCAGAGGATCATGCCGCCGCGCGGACCGCGCAGGGTCTTGTGGGTGGTGGTGGTCACGAACTCGGCGTGGGGAACCGGGTCGGAGTGCACCTTCCCGGCCACCAAGCCGGCGAAATGGGCCATGTCCACCATGAGCATGGCGCCCACCTCGTCCGCCACCGCCCGGAAGGCCGCGAAGTCGATGTCCCGGGGATAGGAGCTGCCCCCGGCGATGATGAGGCGGGGCCGGCACCTCCTGGCGATCTCCGCTATCTGCTCGTAATCGAGCATCTCCGTCTCGCGGTCCACGCCGTAGAAGTGGGCGTCGTAGAGGGTCCCGCTGATGTTCGCCGGGGTGCCGTGGGTGAGGTGTCCACCCGCCGTCTTCTCCATGCCCAGGATGGTGTCCCCGGGCTTGAGGGCGCAGAAATAGACCGCGGTGTTGGCCTGGGCGCCGGCGTGCGGCTGCACGTTGGCGTGTTCCGCCCCGAAGAGTGCCTTGGCCCGCGCGACGGCGAGCTCCTCGGCCACGTCCACGCACTCGCAGCCCCCGTACCAGCGGTGGCCGGGATAACCCTCGGCGTACTTGTTGGTGAGCACGCTCCCCGCCGCCTGCAGCACTGCCAGGGACGGGAAGTTCTCCGAGGCGATGAGCTCTATCTTGTTGCGCAGCCGCTCCAGCTCGTTGCGGATCACCTGCGCGATCTCGGGATCCACCCTCGTCACCTCGTCCAGGCCGCTCATGGTCTCCTTCCTCCGTGTCGAGCCTCCATCTCCGCCAGCCGCTCCAACCTGCGCGCGTGGCGGCCGCCCTCGAAGGGGGTCTCCATCCAGGTGCGCACGATCTCCTCCGCCACCCCCGGCCCCACCACCCTGGCTCCCAGGGTGAGCAGGTTGGCGTCGTTGTGCAGGCGGCTGTAGCGAGCGGTGTAGATGTCGTTGCAGGCGGCCGCCCGCACCCCCGGCAGCTTGTTGGCGGCCATGGCCATACCGATCCCCGTCCCGCAGATGGCGACCCCCCTCTCCGCCTCGCCGGAGGACACCATCCGCGCCACGCGTTCCGCGAACTCGGGATAATCACAGGATTGCTCGGAGAAGGTCCCCTGGTCCAACACCTCGTGTCCCGCCTCCCGCAAGCAGCGGGAGACCAGCTCCTTCAAAGCGAACCCCGCGTGGTCACAACCGAGTGCGACTCTCATCGCGCCCTTCCTTCCTCGCCGCGGAGGCGCCACCACGCCGCCGCCGCCCGTCCCTTCGCGCATTTCCGGCCGTCCCCGCCATGCCGGTGGACGTGGAGCATCAACCCTGTGCCCGGGGCACGCCGAAGAAGACCCGCATGGCCCCCTCCAGGGAACCGTCTATATCCTCCGCCACTCCCAGGTAAACGCGCAGGGAGCCGCCAATGGGGTCAATTATATCAGAGGCGCCCGACTCGATATCGGCCAGGAAACCGTCCTGCGGCGAGAGCCCGCGCAGCAGCTCCAGAGTCCGCCCCAGCCGCCTCCTGACCTCCTCCTCGTCCAGCACCGGCCCCTCGCCCAGCTCGGTCAGGAGCTCTTTTTCCACCCCCGCTACGTGTTTCAAGGCCACACTCCTCTCAAGGGCGTCGGGCTCCAGCCTGCCTATGGAGAGCAGATGCTCGCGCGCCATGACCACCACCAGGTCGGCCCCGCGCAGGAGGCCGGGGGTCAGCTCGCTGGCGCGGTGGCTCTCCAAGTCAATGCCCCACAGGTCCATGGTCTGCACCGCCGAGGAGGTGGCGGGATTGCCCTCCACCGCCGAGGTGCCGGCGGAATGCGCCAGCACGAAGGGCTCAAGGTGCGGGTAGTCGCGCCGCAAGCGCTCCTGGAAGAGCGCCTCCGCCATGGGGCTACGGCACATGTTGCCGGTGCACACGAAGAGGATGTCGATCAAAACCCTTTCCTTTCCTCCGTGCCGGCGTCCCGCTCCGCGGCCGCCGGTCCCTCCCCGCGCAGCAGCGCGGATATGATGTCCTCGCCGATCTCCCCCCGCCGCAGGAGCGCGTATTCCGAGCCCCTGATCTCCACCACCGTGGAGGGCGTGCCCGAGCCGCATTCCCCCGCGTCCAGGGCGATGGCCACCCGCTCCAGCAAGACGGGATCTATCTCGGCGAAAGAACGGGGGGCGTCCCTTCCCGAGAGGTTGGCGCTGGTGACCGCAAGGGGGCCGCTGCGCGGGAGCAGCCGCAGCAGGAAGGCATGGGCGGGGACGCGGATGCCGAGGGTATCCGTGCCCGGAGCGAGATATTCCCTCCATGGGATATCCACAGCCCTCACCACCACCGTCAGGGGACCCGGCCACAGCGCCGCGAGCCGCCCCAGGGATGCGCGGTCCTCGGGAACCGCGAGGCGCAGCGCCTCTCGCGCGTCTCCCACCATCACCACCAGGCTCTTGGCGCTGTCCCTTCCCTTGGCGGCGAATACAGAGGCGACGGCGGCGGGCGCGTCGGCCCGGGAGGCGAGCCCGTAAACGGTATCGGTGGGAAGCACCGCCAGATCGCCCGCCTCCAGGGCCGCGGCGCACCGCTCGAGGGCGGTATCCTCCCCGCTTCTGTCCAGTCGCACGATCTCCGTCATAGGGCTATTATGGCAGGTTTTGCGCCGCTCTTCCCCGTCTTTCGGTAATCGTCCCCTGAACGGCGGCCGCGCGGTCCCGCGCCTCCTTCTCCCCCGCCGGAGAGATCCGCACCCGTCGGGGACCGCTAATGTAGGCGCCCGGCGCGGTCGATAAAATATAGCTAGAGAAGGGTTGGCGAAAGGACCGGGGGGAGATGGACGAGGACCGGGTGGTGACGGACGCCGGGGACGAGCTGGCGCGCAGGGCGGTCGAGCTCCTCATCGCCCTCAACGCCGCCATGATCAACATCCACATGTACCCGCCCACTAGCGACATGATCTCCGCCTCGGTGGAAACGGCCTATGCCCGCATGGAACCCCTCCTCTCCCAGACCGGCAAGCTCACCCTGGGCGAGGCGGACAACCTGCTGCTGGTGAACGGGGAGAAGCTACACGACCGCGACCAGGTCAGGCCCCCGGTGCTCTCTTTCCTCGACGGGCTCCGCCGCAGGGATATCTACAGCATCACCTTCTCGGCCGGCATGGACCAGGAGGAGTTCCTGAGGTTTCTCTACATCATGGCCAGGGAACCCGAGGAACTGCGGCAGCTGGGAGGGCTGGCGGAGGAGGTGGCCCGGCATGGCTGCGGCCATATCCTGGTGAACGAGAAGCGCTTCGTGTCCGTCGCCGACGACGAGGTCATAGCCACGGAGGAGGGCGAGAGGGAGGAGGGGCGTTTCCGGGAGGAAGAGCTCGCGCGCCTCAACGAGAAGCTCAAGGACGAGCGCTTCGTGAACTACATCACCGGGAAGACGGGACGCGCGGAGGCCGGCGAGGACACCATCCGCGACATCACCGGCAACCCGCCTCGTCTGGGACTTCTGCTGCGCCAGGCGGTGCGGGAGATCGTGGTGGAGATCGAGGACCCGGAGGCGGCCCTGGACGAGGTATGCCGCACCCTGGAGAGGAGCGCCCTGCTCCTGAAGGAGCTGGACGACGACGAGCTGCGGCGCATGGACGTGGATGAGATCGCCAAGGCCGCCGCCTTCCTGGAACCCTCTGAGCTCAAGGGATACCTGCTGCGCGAGAAGCCCGAGGCCCTGCGCGAGCTGGAGCTGCGCCGCCTCATCCTGGACAGCCTGCGCGAGAACAAGGCACTGGACCTCCTGGAGAGCACCATCCGCGAGCACGAAGCCCTGCAGCGGGTGGTGGAGGACCCGGAAGTCGGTTTCTCCCCCGAACAGGAGCTGCGTTACGAGGCGCTCTCCGCCCTCATCGACGAGATATATCAGGCCTCGGTGGGAAAGCCCTGGGAGTCCCGGATAAGCGACCGCATCTTCCAGGCCGACATGTGGAAGAAGATCGTCAACGGCTCCGGGAGGGAAAGGGGAAGCGCGGGGGCGAGCACACTGGTGTACCAGATCAGCAACATGCTGGTGAGCGAGGGCCTCACCCTGGACATCGACGAGCTCACCCGGGACATCACCATCGACGAGAACATCCCCCGCCTGATGCAGAAACTGTACCGGGCGCGCCGCCACGAGACGGTGCTCAAGCTCCTGGAGAACCTGCTGGACAACCTGGAGGACATGAGCCCAGAGATCAGGCTGAAGACGGCGGAGACCCTGCGGAACATACCCGCCGCCCTGGAGATGAGCAAGCGGCTGCAGGAGTTCCCCGTCGCCTTTGAGATGAAGGACCGCCTCCTGGAGCGCCTGGAGAGAGAGCGGGAGCTCAGCGAGGTCTATACCACCCTGGCCTCCTGCCTGGCCAGCCTGGCCCAGACCTTCATCCTCTCCCGGGAATACGACGCCGCGCTGGAGATCATCGACACCTTCTGGCGCCACAACAGCGCCGATGACACCCGCAAGCCGGAGCAGAGGCGCACCGCCCTGGAGGCGGTGGCCACCGTGGCCAGCCCCGAGGTGCTTGAGAACCTGGCCAACATCCTGAGGGAGGGCGACATCCAGACCATCACCGAGGTGGCGGAGCTGCTCATCAAGTTCGAGGACAAATCCATCCAGCCCCTCATCCAGGTGCTCAAGGACAGCGAGGACCTGCTGGTGAAGAGGGTCACCTTCGAGGCCCTGGAGAACATCGGCAAGGACGCCATCCTGGGGTTGATAAACGACCTCGAGAAATACAACCCCTGGCACATGTACCGCAACATCGTCTCCATCCTCGCCGAGATCGGCAACCGCTCCATCATCCAGTCCCTGGCGCGCTTCATCCGCCATCAGAACCCCGAGGTGCGGCGCGAGACCATCAAGGCCGTATCCAGGATACGCACCGCGGAGACGGTGGCGCTCCTGGTGGAGGCGCTGGAGGACCGGGACGAGCAGGTGCAGCGGGAGGCCTGTATCGGGCTGGGTTACCTGCGCGACGTGTCCACGGCCCCGGTGCTCATGGACATCATCAAGCCCCCGCGCAGCTTCAAGAAAGAGCGCCGGCGCACCAACGCCGTCAAGGCGGCAGCCCTCTGGGCTCTGGGAGAGATCGGCGACCGCTCGGCCATCCCCTACTGCCAGCGCATCCTGCGCAGGAAAGCCCTGCTTCCCTTCATGGCCCGGGGCAGAAGCGAGCTGCGCGCCGCCGCGGCCCTTGCCCTGGGAAGGATCGGAAGCGACGAGTGCCGCGATATCCTCCAGGCCTACGTGGAGGACCGCAGTGACAGAGTGAGACGCGCGGCGCTGGAGGCCCTGCGCGGGATACAGAGGAGGAGGGCGCAGGAAGGAGCGAGCTCTCCCAGGCCCGCGGAGGCGGAGGCGGTCTCCCGCCCTGCCTGAAACCCTTCCCGGGCGCCGCGGACGAAGCGCGTTGCGGCGCGAGCGCGGTCCCATTGGTAGAACATCAGTTCAGGCGGCACGCCGGGGTTATAAAGGGGTTTCGCGCCTCTTCAGGCGCTGCCCCCTACCGGGTTGGGAGGTAAAGCCAGCCGTCCCTCTTGGCCGACAGCGTCCCTTCCAGGTCGTTCCAGTAGCCGGGGGTCACCGCGGGACCCCTTGCGGCGAGTACGCGGGCTTGTCTCTCTCCCGCTCCTTCCCCGCCGCCGGTGCGCACGCGGTTGGGAGGTATTACCATCCCGCGACCTTCACGCGGCCATATCCAGCCCCGGAACGAGAGCTTCAGGGCGAGCATGGCGGCGTTTCCGTCCACGTCGCCTATCTCCACCACCGGGGCAGGCACGGGGCGCTCCCCTCCCCCCGAGGTGCCCAGCTCCGCCACTTCCTCCCGCGCAAGCCCGTAGCCCCAGCACAGCCAGAGCCACACACCGCGGGCACCGGCGCCCACCCCTCCGGCCTGCAGTAGCCGGGAATACTGCTCAGGGGACGCTGCGAAGACGTGCGGCCTCTCCGACGCGAGCGCCGCCGCCAGGGGCCCGGTGTCTCCCTCCGCCGTGAAGGCGACCCGTATGCCGGCCAGCAGCGCCGCCACCGCGGTCGCGAACCCCCCCGTGCCGACCGGCGAGAGCGCACTGAGGAAACGCCTCCCGGGGCCGCAGAGAGCCCACGGCGCGAAAAGCCGTCTCGTCCCCAGGATCATCTCGTTCGTGGCCATGACCGCCTTGAGGGAAGCGTCCCTCATGCGGGTATGAAACAGCCCCACCACGCTCCCCGGCTTGAGGGTGTAGGGGAGGAAGAATCCCGATGACGCGTCCAGGGCCGCGTCGAGGGAGGGAACGCCTTCCGGCGCCCGCGAGCGGGGCCCCGAGGCCATGACGCGCTCCACCCCCGGCATGCACCGCGACAGTCCCGGGCGTTCCGCCAGCAGGCGTCCGTCCACGACGGCCAGGGTGGCCCCGCATCCCGCCGCACGGCGGGACGCCTCTTCACCGGAGAGGCCGTATGGGAGGGGCACGGCGATCCCTCCGGCTTTCATCAACGACACGGAGGCGAGCAACAACTCCACGGGTTCGGGGATCATGAGCAGCACGCGCTCTCCCTTCTTCAGGTCGAGCTCCCGGATGAAGGCCTCGGCGGCCAGGTTGCTGAAACGGAGGCAGTCGGCGAAGGTTAGGGTGGCGGAGGGAAAGAGGCGATAGCCCAGCGGCTCGCGGGCCGCCAGGGCCTCACCCTCGCCGTAGGCCTCGTGCAGGTTCTCGAAGAGGTTGGCCATGGTCAGGAGACGACGCACGGCCAGCCGGGTTCTCTCCAACATACCCGCTATTCTGTTATCCGGGCGGGCTCAAGTCAAACCGCCTCGACGCGGCAGGGGCTCAGTGCGGGCCGTTGTCCGCACCGCAGCATGAAACTCACCGCGCCCGGGAATAATTGATGGGGGGTTCACGGCGGCGGGCCGCCCGGATCGAGGAGGTAAGAGATATGCGTTCCATGCTGGAGGGGATAAGGGTCATAGACTTCACCAACACCGTGGCCGGGCCGGGCTGCACCTTCTTCCTGGCGGACATGGGGGCGGAGGTGATCAAGGTGGAGAGGCCGGGCATCGGCGACGAGGCCCGCCTCTTTCCGCCCTACAAGGAAGGGGTCTCGGCCTCCTTCGCGGTGCTCAACCGCGGCAAGCGCGGCGTGGTCCTCGATCTCAAGCACCCCCGCGCGTTGCAGGTTTTCAAAGAGCTGGTGGCGGTCTCCGACGTCTTCGTGGAGAACTTCCGGCCCGGGGTGGTGAAGAAGCTGGGCATAGACTACGAGACCCTCAAGGCGGTCAACCCACGCCTGGTGATGTGTTCCATCTCCGGCTACGGGCAGTACGGACCCCTGGCGCATCTACCGGCTTATGACGCGGTGCTGCAGGCATTGAGCGGATTGATGAGCACCACCGGCTTTCCCGACGGGCCGCCCACCCGCGCCGGAACCCTCATCGTGGACATCTCCTGCGCATTCTACGCCGCCTTCGGCGTGTGCGCCGCGCTCTTCGCGCGGGAGCGCACCGGGGTGGGGGAATACCTGGACATCTCCATGTACGATGTGGCCATCAACCTCCTGGAGGCCAAGTTCGTGGACTACACCGTCACCGGCAACATACCCAGGCGCACCGGCAACCGCTATCCTTACGTCACCCCCTTCGACGCCTACCGCACCGCGGACGGTTACGTGATGATCATCTGCGTGGGCGACCAGCCCTTCCACAACCTGTGCAGGGCCATGGGGCGTCCGGAGCTGGCCGAGGACGAGCGCTTCCGCGACCTCATGGCCCGCAACGCCAACGAGCCGGAGCTGAGGAAGATCATCGAGGAGTGGACCGCCGGCCTGACCAATGCCGAGATCTGGGAACTGCTGCAGGAGCACGAGGTGCCCGGGGCTCCCGTCAACGACGTCAAGGCGGTGGTGGAGAACCCCCACACCGCTGCCCGCGGCATGCTGGTGGACCTGGAACAGCCGGGAGCCGGCATCATCACCATCTTCGGCTCGGCTATGAAGGCGCTGGGGAGCGAGAACAGGCCGCGCGGTCCCGCGCCCGCGCTGGGACAGGACAACCGCTGGCTGCTGGAGGAGGTGCTTGGCAAGGACGCCCGGGAGGTGGAGGAGATCCTCTCCTCGGGAGCCATGGGGTCGTGAGCCGGTTCCTGCGCCGGAACGCAGCCTCCATCTTCGGTCGTTTCGATGCGCAACGGGGCGAGCCATAGGATCCGCCGTCGGGATATACCGATAGCAGGGCGTTCGTGATGAGGGTAACATGTGGGAGTAGCGTCGGTGTGGCTCCCGGAGTATGGCCAGGGGGCTTCGCTCTTCGGTCACGTCGATAGGTCCGGGGAAACGCTCATCTTCAGCGTAATCGAAGATCGAGACCGGCATCTCACCGGAGGTGTAAGATGCACAGGCTGGTGTTCTACGGCGACGACATGGTACGGGTGGAGCTGCCCGACCGCACCCGTGTGCTGAAGGCGCCTCCCCCTCTGGCGCCTCTTCCGGACTATCCGGGCGCGGTGCGCAGGGCGCTGCGCGAACCCCTCGGCTGCCCGCCCCTGCAGGAGCTGGTGGGCCCCGGGTCGCGGATCACCATCGCCTTCGACGACCCCTGCCTTCCCCTCCCCCCGGTCTGGAGGGACCCGCGGGGCCCGGCGGTGGAGGCGGTGCTGGAGGAGCTCTTCTCCCTCGGAGTGCGGAGGGAGGACATCGAGCTGGTCTGCGCGGTGGGCCTGCACCGCAAATGGACGGAACGCGAGCTCAGACATGTACTGGGAAAGCGGGTCTGGGCGCTGATGGGCCCCTCGCGCGTCCGCAACCACGACGCCGAGGACCCCGCCGGAAACGTGCACCTGGGCAGCACCCCGGAGGGCTACCCGGTGGAGGTAAACCGCTGCCTGCTGGAATCGGACCTCACCGTCTACGTCAACCTCAACTGGACGAGCATGAACGGGGGGTGGAAGTCCTACCTTGTGGGCCTGGGCACCTACCGGTCCATCCGCGCCCACCACAACCCGGCGACGCTCATCGAAGGCGGCACGGTCATGGACCCCGCCAGCCGCTTCCACTCCATCCTGCGCGCCCAGGGAGCATATCTCGCACGGCACGCCAGGGTCATGAGTGTGGAGACGGTGCTCAACAACCGCGTATGGCCAGGTCCCCTCGACCGCTACCTCTCCCTGGAAAGGGAGGGGGTGCCTTTCCCCTTCCGCGTCTCGCGCCACGCGCCGCAGGCCTTGAAGTCGGCGGTGTCCTCGACCCTGCGCAGTTCCTACGCGCCCATCGCGGTGAATGCGGGCCGCCCCGACGCGGTACACGAGATCACCCTGCGGGAGCTCTACCGCCAGCAGAACGTGAGCGTGGAGGGGCAGTTCGACGCCCTCTTCCTCGCCCTACCCAATCTCTGCCCCTACGCCGCCTTCTCGCGTATGAACCCGCTGCTGGCCGCCAACTCCGCTCTGGGATACGTGTTCAACCTGCACATGCGGCGTCCGCTGGTCCGCGACGGCGGGATGCTGGTGCTCATGCAGCCCTTCCTCCCCGGTTTTAACCGCCGCCACCACCTGCCCTACGTGGAGTTCTACGAGAAGGTGCTGCCGGAGACACGCGACCCCCGGGAGATGGAGGTGCGCTTCGAGGAGAGCTTCGCCGACCGCAGGGAATACATCGAGGCCTACCGCCATCACCATTCCTACCACGGCGCCCACCCCTTCTACGTGTGGTACTGGTGCGGCCTGGCACTGGAGCGCCTGGGCCGCGTCGTGGTAGTGGGGGCCAGGCGGAAAGAGGTGGTGGAGCGCCTGGGGTTCGAGGCCGCCTCCTCCCTGGAGGAGGCCTGGCACAGGGCGGAGGACATCCTCGGAAAGGGGTATTCCATCGCCCACCTCGCCATCCCTCCCATCTTCGCCACCCGGGTGAAGGATCCCCGGCCATAAGCCCCTCCGGCCGCCCGTTGACGGAGCGCGAGACCGTGGAGTGAGGAGGCTCACCCCCTTCTTCTCTCCATCCCCATCTTTCTCGCCTTGGCCGCACGGGCGGGAAAGCTGAGCGGGGATCCGGGGCTCAGCCGGACCCGCCACGCGCCTCTCCCTGCTGGAAGGCGACGAGAAGGCAAGGGCCGCGTGGCGCACCGTGCCGGGGAACCCTTTATCTGCTGTGCCTTGGCCGCACGGGCGGGAAAGCTGAGCGGGGATCCGGGGCTCAGCCGGACCCGCCACGCGCCTCTCCCTGCTGGAGGGCGACGAGAAGGCAAGGGCCGCGTGGCGCACCGTGCCGGGGAACCCTTTTGTTAGCATATTATGGAAAATGATTCAAGACCGGAGGATCTACCCCAGTGCGCCTGCTTCCGACATTGCGTCGATAAATCGCCTCGTGTTAGTATATCCGGGGGCGGCGACCCGCCTCTGCGTCCGCGGAGGGGTGGAGGCTGTCGAGCGGTCACATGGTGACCGGGGCAGGACGCCGATCGGCAACGCGGATGCGTCATTCCGAGCGGGCAGACCACCGGGAGCGCGGAAACGCCGCATCCCGGACAGCGGAAAAACCGCGGGAAGGGTTTTGGCGCGGCAGGATCGGCATGCGGGGGGTCGGAAGCAGACCCTTCCTCCCCGAGCGCGACGGCCGGCGGTACGGCAAAGAAGGGGGATGGAGGACATGGCTTCCAGGCGCGGCAGGAGCAAGAAGAGTTTCGATCGTTTTCTCCGGCTCTACAAGTACAAGGACACCGCCTTCCGCATGACCAACTGGCCCTTGTTCAAACAGGCGGGGCGCCGGGTGCTGGACGCCGACAACACCTGCCTCACCTACGTGCCCATAAACGAGGACCTGGAGCTGCCCGAGGGCGTGGCGGCGCCCGTCTCCGTGATCGAGCACTTCATCCGCGAGGCCAGCCACCGCCTCATCCTCTCCCGCTGCCCCTGCCGCAGCGAGAACGGGTGCAAGGACTTCGACCCCTATTTCGGCTGCACCTTCCTGGGCCCGGCGGTGCTCGACGTGGACCCAGAGGTAGGCAGGCTGGTGAGTATGGAGGAGGCGCTGGAGCACCTGCGCCAGGCCACGGAGGCGGGCCTGGTCTCCTGTCTGGGCAAGTTCAAGGGCGACGCCATCATGCTCGGCCTCAGGGACCACCATCACCTGATGACCATCTGCCACTGCTGTCCCTGCTGCTGCATCTCCACCGCCATCCCCCTGGCCTCGCGGGAGACCAGGGAAGTGCTGGTGAAGATGGAAGGGCTTACCATCAGCGTGGACGCGGAGAAGTGCACCGGGTGCGGAAAGTGCGTGAAGGCATGCGTCTTCCGGCAGGTGACCCTGGAGGACCGGGCGGAGCCTGCGGCGCGCGGCGGCGGGGAGGAGAGCGACGCGGGCGGCAAGAAGCGCCCCGGAAAAGTGGCGGTCATCGGCGAGGAGTGCAAGGGCTGCGGGCGCTGCGCCATGGTCTGCGAGCAGAACGCCGTCAGCGTGCACATCGACGACCCTTCCTACATGGAGGCCTGCATCGAGCGCATCTCCTCCAAGGTGGCCATACGCTGAGGGACTATTCCTTCACCACTCGCAGCTTTGAGACGTCCACCTCGTTGGCCGTGCTCACGGTGTGGTAATACCATTTCCCTTTCTGTATGTCGTACCACAGCGACCAGTTGCTGCTGGAGGTGAGCACCTTCTCCCTGCCGTTGCGGTCTATCACCACCAGGCTGTAGCCCTTCTCGGGGGTCACCTTCACCCGCGAGCCGGCGGGGCTGTAGATGATGTTGTCCACGGGGTTCTTCCAGAACTCCGGGTCCAGCCCGATGTCGGTGTAGGCGTAGTCCCCCCAGTTCCTCGGATACCTGCCGTTCTTCTCGTAGTACTGTTTGATGAGGTCCACCATGCCGGTGGTTATCTCGCCGAAGGTGTCGCCGAGGGGGGTCTTCTTCCCGGAAGCCGCCTTGCCGAGGACATGGTCCCAGGCCACCTTGCGCGGCTGGTCGTGCTGAAACCTAGTGCCGTCCGAACGCATGCCCACCTGGCTGTCGGTGAGGCAGGCCACGGAGAGCCCGTCGGTCACGTAGTCGTATCTCCCCGCCACCTCGCCCACTCCCCTGCCGTTGGAGGGGCAATCGAAGGGACCGTGTCCCGTACCTCCCGCGTCCCCCATCACCGCCACGGGAAAGCCGGGAAGGGTGCAATAGGGGTTGAACGGGGCTCCGCCTCGCGCCTCGAAGTATTCGGCGAGGGAGCGGTCGGTATCCCCGGCGATGTTCCCCTCCAGGTCTATATAGGCCTCCCCACCGCCGGGGAGGTAGCCGCCCTCCAGCAATGACTCGTCGGGGTGGTCGGCCCTCCACCTCATGATGGCGTACTCGATGGACCTCTCGTTGTGCAGGCAGACGCTGCGCTCCGCCACCTCCTTCACCGAGACATAGACGGGGACCGCCAGAGCCGCGAGGATGCCGATGAGCAGGATGACTATAGTTATCTCGATGAGGGTGAAACCGGGATGAAAACCCCCTCTTCCGATCGCAAGGTCCGGGCGGCTCCACGCTTTCCCGGCCTTCCCGGGGCCTTGCCGGAACACCCCCGCCTCCGCGCGCATCCGCCCGTTCAGCCTCCTCGCTGCCGCCTCGAACCGGTGCAGTTCAGCCATGGTATCACCCCCCGTTTCCGGCTTCCGGGGCCGTGCCGCCCTCGCGCGCGGGCACGGAGACGTCGCTTCCCTTAAGGGAACCCGCTCCGTGGTCCTGCGGGTTGGGGCACGCTATCTCGTATCCCGTTCCCTTCAGCCTATAGACATAAGGCGCCTGCGTGGCCGGGCACGCCGCCTTCACCCGGAGGTAGGGGCCCAGCGCCTCCAAGTCGGCCGGATAGTCCCCGTGCTCATCGTGGTAGGCGCGTAGGGCCAGGCGCACCTCCTGCATGTTGATGATGCAGTCGTCGCCGCTCCAGGCCTCCTGCTGCTCCGGCGAACCTTCGGCCGGCGCGGCGTCGAAGGCGAAGTGTTTGTAGATGATGAACCCGGAAGCTCCCGCGATGAGCAGCGCCGCGGCGACCGCCACCGCCAGGAAGGCGCGTGAACCCACCTTCCTTTTCCCCGTCTCTCCCGGCGCCCCGGTTGCCCTCGCCTCCGCCTCCCTGCCCCGGAACTCCGCCAGCTGCCTGTCCACGGCGCAGTCGTAGCAGTAGGCGCCTTCCTCCTCCAGGAACTCCACGCAATCCTCGCATATCGGCTTCCCGCAACCCGCGCAGGCGCGGCCCGCCTCGCGGTCGGGATGGTTCATGCACCTTGCCATCCTCCATCACCTCCCCGTTCAACGCGGCACGGTGCGGGCGATCTCCTCCACGGAAGTGACCCCCTGCACCACCTTGTTCACGGCGTTCCGCCACATGGTGGCCATGCCCTCCTCCACCGCGCGGGCCTTCACCTCCCCGGGGTTGACCTGCGCGTCGGTCAGGGCCCTGATGCCCTCGCTCATGGGCATGACCTCGAAAACGCCGATCCGCCCCTTGTAGCCGGTGTTGCCGCAGTACCTGCACCCCACGGGGCGGTAGAAGCGGTGGCTGCCCTCTATCCCCAGCTCCACGAGGACCTCCGGGGAAGGGGTATAACCCTCCTTGCAGCGGGGGCAGAGCTTCCTCACCAGCCTCTGAGCGATGACCAGCTTCACCACCTCGCGCACGTAGTACGGCTCTATGCCTATGTCCACCAGCCTGGGCACCGTCTCCGGCGCGCCCGTGGTGTGGAGGGTGCTCAGCAGGAGATGTCCGGTGAGGGCGGCCTGCACCGAGATGTGGGCGGTCTCCTTGTCCCTTATCTCCCCCACCAGGATGATGTCCGGGTCCTGGCGCAGCACCGATCTGAGGATGGTGGCGAAGTCCAGGCCGATCTTGTGGTTGACCGGGATCTGGCTCACCATCGCCAGGCGGTATTCCACGGGGTCCTCGATGGTGATGATCTTGCGGCTGACGTCGGTGAGCTCGTTGAGCACCGCATAGAGAGTGGTGGTCTTGCCGCTCCCCGTGGGGCCGGTGACCAGGATGAACCCGTGGGGTTCCTCCAGGGCCTTGAGCAGCTTGCGCAGGTCCGCGTCCTCCAGCCCCAGTTCGACCAGGCTCACCCGTGCCTTGGACTGGTCCAGTATCCTGATGATCACCTGCTCCCCGTAGATGGTGGGGGAGGTGGCTACGCGGAAGTCCACGTCCTTGCCGCCGTACTTGACGAAGAAGCGCCCGTCCTGGGGGAGGCGCCGTTCCGCGATGTTCAGCTCCGCCAGCACCTTCACCCGCGAGACCAGGGCGTTGAGCACCTCCACGGGAAGGATCCTGGCCTCGGCGAGCAGGCCGTCCACGCGGTAGCGTACCCGGACCAGGTTCTCCTGCGGCTCGATGTGGATGTCGCTGGCGCCCTCCTTGATGGCCCGGGTGAGGAGGAGGTTGGCAAGCCTTACCACCGGACCCTCGTCCACCCTCACCTCGTCCAGGACCTCCGGCTTGTAGCGGTCCACGAACTCCAGGCGGTCCTCTTCCCAATCCACCAGCTCGTTCTCCAGGCCTCCATCCTTGAAGAAATAGTCGATGGCCTCGAGGATGTCCTCCTCGTCGCTGAGGATGGGCTCCAGGGTATAGCCGGAGGCGAAGGCCAGCATGTCCAGGGAAGCGGTGTCGAAGGGACAACTCACCGCCACGGTGAGGATGTCGCCGATGAGGGTGACGGGGATAGCCACCAGGTTCCTGGCCACGTTGGCGGGGATGAGCTTCACCGCCTGGGGATCTATGAGATCGACGGAGAGCTTCACGTAGGGGATGTCCACGTTATGGGATATGAACTCTTTGAGCTGCTCGCGGGTGGTGAAGCCCTCCTTGACGAGGATGTCCTTGAGCCGCTGCCCGGTGGTCTTCTGCAGCTTGAGGGCGAGGTCCAGCTGTTCCTGGGTGATCATCCCCTTCTCCACCAGGACGCTTCCCAGCCCTCCGTCCGCGTTGCCGGTCATCTCTCTTCACCTCGCCTCCTGCCCGCGCCCTTCCGAGGCGGTTCAGCTCTCCTTTGACCGCGCCGCCAGGCTCGCGTCCCCCACCAGCTCCTCGACCCTGCGCAGGAACTCCTCGCGCTCCTCAGGCCTGGCGGGCTTGGGGAGATAGAGGTCGGCTCCAGCCTCCCTGGCCACCCTGTGATAGTTCTGCTTCATGTAGATGGCGCTGGTCATGACCACCGGGGTCCTCTCCTCCCCCTCCAGGTCCCGGATGCTCTCCACCAGCTTGAAGCCGTTGAGCTTGGGGATGAGGCAGTCCGTGATCACCAGGTCGGGCTTTTCCTCCAGAAACCTGCGCAGGGCCTCCTCGCCGTCCCGGGCGACGATGACCTCGTGTCCCCTGGCCTCGAGGGCGTCCTTGGTGATCTGCAGGATGAGCTCGGAGTCCTCTACCAGAAGTATGCGGGCCATCTCTCCTCACCCCTCTCCAGCGCCAACGCAGCTCGCTCCCTTTGCCTCCCAGCGCATGCCACCGGCCTTACGGGGATATGGAGGCCGCCTACGGGGCCTTTCGGCCGCGGTGCCTTACGGGGCCACTTCCATATCTTCCAGCCGTGCGCGACGGAGTAAACGCTTTCACTCGCGGTATCGTCATTCTTTGAAGGATGTAAATAGCCTGGACGGGTGAAGGGGATCACCCGTTCGGGCCATTGTGGCGCCGGGTACATGGCGGGCCGCCCAGGAAGGCCTTCAGGCGGAGCCAGGAGCGACCGTAAAGCCCCGCTTATCGGGGCGCCGTGCGTCGCCGAGCCGGAGTGGCGCATGCGTCACGCCCCGCCGCGGTCAAGCATGATTGCGTCCCGGCAGGCAGGGGACCTGCTTGAGCGCCGCGGGAGCAGGGAGCGCCCCGCCCGGACCCCGGGAGGGGCGGCGCTGCGCCGGGCGGGGCGACGTTTACGGAAGGCTTTGCTCAGGCGTAATAGCGTCCCGGCAAATAGGGGACCTGCTTGAGCGCCGCGGGAGCAGGGAGCGCCCCGCCCGGACCCCGGGAGGGGCGGCGCTGCGCCGGGCGGGGCGACGTTTACGGAAGGCTTTGCTCAGGCGTAATAGCGTCCCGGCAAATAGGGGACCTGCTTGAGCAGGTGGACGATGAAACGTCTCCTCGATTCGTCCAGGCGCGCGAACCGCACGGCTAGCAGGCCCAGCGCCAGGACCAGGAAGACGGGCATCAGCTTTCCCGCCATGCCCCCGCCGCCGGTCTCGGCTTTTCCGCTCTTCAGCATGTGGACCTCCTGGGTCGATCATCTACATCCGGCACTTTTGCCCGTTTCCCTTCACTCGTACTTCTCGATGAGCCGCGAGGCGATGTATCCCGATGCGACGGCCGAGGGCACCCCCCCGCCGGGGTGGGTGGAGGCGCCGGTGAGGTAGAGCCCCCTGATGGACTTGGACTTCGCCGCCGGCCGGAATACCGCCTGGGCGGGAAGGTCCATCTGCAGGCCGTATATGGCCCCGCCGGGCGAGAGCAGGCGGCGCTCGAAATCCAGCGGGGTGGAGACCTCGAGGACCTTCACGTGGTCCTTCAGGCCGGGTATTGCCTTCTCCGAGAGCCCCTCGATCATGCGCTCCGCCACGCGCTGTTTCTCGCGGTCCCAGTCGGTACCCGAGAGGCGGTAGGGGCCCATGCCCATGATGTTGAGCACGTGGCAGCCCTCCGGGGCCATGGAGGGATCGGACTCCGTGGGCCAGCAGATAAGGCCGTGCACCTGCTGCGGTATCTCCCCCCTGCGGTATTCGTTCCACCAGAAGTCGTTCATCATCTCCAGGGGGCCGATGGTCAAGCTGTGGTGTGCCTCCAGGGGTGGGCGGTAGTCAAGCCCCACGTAGAGCATGACGCAGGACATGGAGACCTCGTAGCTCTTGATGCCGAAGCGGGCCAGCCAGGGAAGGTGCTCCTCGCCGATCATCTCCAGGTAGAGCTTCTTGGCGTTGACGTTGGAGACCACCAGGTCGGAGGTTATCTCGGTCCCGTCCGCCAGGCGCACCCCCTCAACCCTGCGGTCCCGCACCATGACCCTGTCCACCTCGGTGCCCAGCCTCACCTCCATGCCCAGCCTCTCGCCGCAGCGCCGGAAGGCCTCGGGGATCCGGATCATGCCGCCGCGCGGATACCAGATGCCCTCGTGTTCCGAGTAGGGGATGAGGGCGATGAAACCGGGCGCGAGCTCGGGCGGCAGGCCGCAGTAGAAGGACTGGAAGGACATGGTCTGCTGCACCACGTCGTTCTTGAAGTACTTCTTGATCACGTCCTGGTAGCTGGTGAAGAAGAGGGGGAGGAACTTGAGCATGCGCGGGTTCTTGAGGCCCATCTTCATCATGTCCGCCATGCCGTTGCAGGGGTTGGTGAAGAAGGCCTCGATGGTCTGCTTCATCATGTCGGCGAAGTAGTCCGCGAGCTGGTACCATTGCCTGCCGTCCTCGGGGGAGATGGCGGAGATCACCTCCGCCGTCCCCTCCAGGGAAAGGGGATAGTTCACCCGGGAGCCGTCCTCGAAGATATAGCTGTAGATGGGATCGCAGAGCATGAGTTCCACCTCCGCCTGGAAGGAGGTGCCAAGAGCCTCGAAGGCCTTCTCGATGGGGTTGATCACCTCCACGATGGAGGCTCCCACGTCGAACCGGAAGCCGTCCTTCTCGAAGGTGGAACAGCATCCCCCCACCCGATCGCTCTGCTCCAGCACCAGCACCTTGCGGCCCTGCCTGGCCAGCAGGGCGCCCGCGGAGATGCCCCCGCATCCGGCTCCGATCACGATCACGTCGTAGTCCGCCATGTGACGTCACTCCTTCCGTACCGCACTCGCCGCGCCGCCGGGGACCCTCCCACAGGGCCCGCGGGTAGGCGTCCCGGCGCCGTTCCCTTCCCTGCTCCCGTCTCTTACCCTTCCGCGCGCGGGGCCCGCGCTCCGCGCCGCCTTCTCCGCCGCACCCGCTCCCGGGCGCCGACCACCCCCTTACAGCGCCGCCTTCTTCATGCGCAGGGTGTCGTAGTCGAAGCGGCGGAGGCAGATGTTGTTGGGGTCGTAGATCATCTTCATGTCCCGGTAGGCGTCCACATAGGTGCCCGCCTGGGGGAAGACGAAGCCGATGAGGTCGTGCAGCGGCCCCGCCCCCTCCACCAGCGCCCACACCCCGAAGCATATCCCCGATCCCTTGCGGAAGGAGGCAGCCATGGCCGCCAGGGTCCCGGAGATGGTGCGCAGGCTGTCCTCGGGGTTGGACTGGTCGATGAAGATGTCGAACTCGATGAAGCCCAGCCGCCCCATGTCGTAGGGCTGGAAATAGGTGGCGATGAGATCGGCGGAGATGACGTTGTCGTCCGTACCCACCTGCTGGGTCATGGCCCGCATCATCTCCCGGTTGATCTCCGGGAGGTACTCAAGGTGGTCGAGGCCGAAGCCCACGAAGAAGGAGCCCTTCACCCGCTGCACGCGCACCGACTCGCGGAAGAACTTGGTAAATTTATCCACACCGAGGATGCGTCCCTCCGAGATGTCCTCCACCACCTCCCAGTCCATGAACTCGAACTCCGGCGCTACCGCCAGGATGTCCTCCTCGCACACCTTGCACTTGACCTCCGTCTCCTCCTCGGAATAGCCGCCGGTCACCGGCACCACGTAATGGCGCGGGAACATGGGGATGAGCTTGGAGGACTCCGCGTTGGTCTCCGCCAGGAAGATGCCCATGTAGGTGTTCTGGAAGTAGGCGTTCTCGATGACGATGTTGCGCTGGCTGATGGCCTTGAGGGCGGGGGCGATGTGATCCCAGCTCTCGGAGTCGCTGATGGGCACGGTGAGCTTGACGTGCTCGGGGTTGGGATAGAGGCGCAGGGTCATCTCGGTGATGATGCCCATGGTCCCCAGGGAGCCGCGGATGAAGGCCCGCACGTCGGGGCCGGGTCCCGGCATGTGCACGGGGTCGGCCCCGTATGCCGTCGGGCCTCCCACCATCACCTGCCCCTCGGGGAGCACGATCTTGTAGCCGATGATGTGGTCCAGCCCCACCCCGTACTTGTTGGCCAGGGTGGAGATGTTGCCCATCATGATGTTGGAGACCACCGAGGCGTTGGCGGAGGTGGAGGGATTGATGAGGCGCAGGCCGCGCTTGAGGGTCTCCGTCTGCAACTGGGCGAAGGTCACCCCGGGGCCGATGGTGCAGAACATGTTCTCCTCGTCGATCTCCATGATCTCGTCCATGCGCCGCAGGTCGCAGAGGAGGCCGCCGTAGGGCGGGATAGTCATGCCCAGGGTGTTGAGGCCCGTGCCGTAGGGGGTGACGTCTATGAGGTACTTGTTGGCGATCTTCATGATCGCCACCACGTCCTCCGTGGAGCCGGGCAGGGCCACGATGTGGGGATGGTTCATGGGCACCACCGACTGGTCGCGGGCGTAGGCCACGGTGATGTTGATGTCGTTGGAGACCCATTCCTCGCCCAGCGCCTCCTGCAGCTCGCGGTAGGCCTTCTCCAGGTTCTCCGGCAGGTTGTGGGTGCCGTCGATCTCGTGCTTCACCGGCACCCTGATGACCTTGCGCTCGCGCAGGTCCTTCTGCAGGTCCTTTCCCTTCACCTACACCACCTCCCCCAGCCCGGAAGCCAGCACCTCGTAGATGTCGTACACCGGCAGGCCGCCCGTGGTCGCGAAGTGGTCCTCGCAATGCGGGCAGGCGGTGACCAAGGCCTCGGCTCCCACCGCCCGCGCTTCCTCCATGCGCTCGGATGCCGTCCAGGACGCCAGCTCGGGTCTGGCGGCGCGTACCCCACCGCCGGCGCCGCAACACCAGGAGTTCTCGCGGTTACGCTGGAACTCCAGCAGCTCCAGTCCCGGCACCGCCGCCAGCAGACGGCGCGGCTGCTCGTAGATCTCGCACCACCTGCCGAGCATGCAGGGATCGTGGTAGGCGGCCCTGAGGGCGCTCTCGCCCTGGAAGCGCAGGGCCTTCTTCTTGAGCGCCCTGGCGAGGATCTCCGCGGGATGCACCACCTCCAGGTCCATGGCCTTGCCGTATTCGTCACGCAGGACCTGCAGGCAGTGGGGGCAGGGGGCGATGATGCGCGAGGCGCCGGTGGAGCGGAAGAGGTCGATATTCTCCAGGGCGCGCTCCTCGAAGCCGTCGCGGTCTCCCAGGGCGAGGTTGAAGCTGCGGCAGCAGGGCTCGGCATCCCCCAGCACCCCGATATCCAGTCCCGCCGCCCTCAGCAGCCTGACCAGGGAAGCGAGCCTCCCGCGCATCCTCTCGTCGGAGGCGTAGGCGCAGCCCACGAAGAGCAGGTTCTCGGCCTTTTCCCGGCTGAGGTCCTTGACCCCGAGTTCCCGTGCCGCCTCGCCCTTGAAACCTTTCTCCAGCCCCATGGGGTTGTCCCTGTCGGCGGTGGAATCGAGCATGGCGCGGTGACCCTCCAGGAGGCCCCACCCCTCCTCCACCGCCTTCTCCCGCATGAGCTGGATGATGCGCGTGGTGTGCAGGCCCTTGAGAGGGAAGCACATCTCCTGGCAGAGCCCGCAGAGGTTGCAGGAATAGATGATCTCCGCCGTCTTGGGGGTGGGTTCGAACTCCAGATTGGTGATGGCCCTGGCGATCTCCATCATCCCCGCGGCGTAGTAGGACTCGAAGCGGTAACGGGTGCCGCAGGGACAGTTGTAGGAGAAGCGCGCGCTCTCGAACACCTGCACGTTCATGGACTGGCACATCTTGCACTTGCCGCATACCCAGTAATCGTCACGGTAGTCGGTGAGCTTCTCCCTTTTCCTGGTAAGCCCGCGTTCCATGTCCTACACCCCCTCCATGAGCTGCCCGGGATTGAGCAGGCCCTTCGGGTCCAGGACCCGCTTGAGGTTCTTGATCATGCGGATGTTCTCGGGGTCCATGCGGGAATAGACCAGCTCCGCCACCTCGCCACGGGGACGGTTGACGTGCGCTCCCCGGTCGAGGACGGTCCGGTAGGCACGCAGCCAGGCCTCGCGCGCCCCGCCGTCCCCCTCCGGGTGGTGGATGTCCGTCTCGCAGTAGAAGGCGGCGCCGTAATAGGAGGGGATGGCCACCCTCCCCAGAGGATACCCGGGCGCCTCCCCTTCCACCGCCGCGAACAGGCCCGCCACCTTGCCCGCGAAGGTGAAGTAGTCCACCGCCGTCACCTCGCCGCGGTAGTAGGCGCGCTCGGACAGGTACCACGGCCACTCGAACTTCTCCCGCATGCGGCGCGCCAGCTCCGCGTCTCCCTCCCTGCCCCCGCAGGAGAGCGCCATCCCGCGCGTCTGGCGGTCCCATATCTCCACCAGGGAGGGGTGGTTGTCGAAGCCGAAGACCACGCTCCAGGGCGGCAGCTCCCCCGCCAAGGAGTCCGCCTCCCCGGCGCTCTCCGAGAGCAGCACGGAGAGGTAGCGGCGGTCAGCGACCACGCACTCGAAGACCTGGTCGTGGCGGGAGGCGAGACGCGCCGCCCTCACCGCCGCCTCCGCGTCCTCGAAGGCGTAGACGGTGACCCTGCGCTCCTCCCAGCGCTTGTAGATCCACGCCTTCATGGCATAGGGTATGCCGAAGATGTCCTCGCTGGCATGGAAGAGATTGGAATACATCGGCCCCAGGTCCTCTCGGAACTCCGAGTGGCCGTCGGGAGTGTACTGGTCGGTGCCGCTCATCCACAATCGCCCGTCGGCCAGGATGGCGTGGAAGGTGGTGAACTGGTAGGGCCGGGTGGCGCCGTTGGCCAGGATGACGTCGCGGTCCAGGTAAGAGCGCACGATGGAGGAGGAGGTGGCCGCCGCGGGCATGAGGATACGGAGGCCGCGGGCGTCCAGCTCTCTTTTCAGGCCCTCGAAGGTGACGCCGTATTCCACGAAGGCCAGCAGGTTGGGCTCGTCGATGCGCACGATGCGGTCCATTCCCCTCAAGTCGATGAGCACCCCGCCGGACTCCGCCACCGCGGGGTCCACGAAGCCGCGCCGGTAGGTGAAGATGGGGATGCCGTTCTCGTAGGCGCAGGAGGCGATGTCCGCCAGCTCCAGGCTGTCCCGCGGTAGAGCGAGTACCAGGTCCAGCCGCGGCGGCGGCGGCCGGAAGTAGTCCTTGAGGGCGTCCGTCCCTTCCCGAATCGCCCCCGGGCCCGCGGCATCCCTGAGTCTTTCTCTGGTCCTGACGCTCATCCTTCCACCTCCCCTGATCCCAGGGCGCTTCCCTTTCGCCCTGACCCTTGCACTCTCCTAAACCGGCGCCAATACTCCTCTTCTCCCGAGGGCGCCCCTCGCGGTCCCGGCGCGCGCTTGACGCGCCTCTCTCCGGCATGGACCGGGGAAACGCCGCACCACTCCCTTCCGCGCCCCTCTCCCCGTTTCAAGGCTCGGAGAGAGCGAGGCGCGCCCGTCCCCTCCCATCGCGCCCGCTCCGCAAGACATGCGTCCTCTCTCCTTATCCGCACCGCGCACGTTCCCCTCCCGCCCGCGCCCGGCGCATACCGTAGCGGGCCAGGGCCCAGGCGGCCCCCACACACCGCTCCACGGTGTCGTACACCGGCACCCCGATATCCTCCAGGGAAGTGAACCAGCGGCGGCGGTCCTCCTCCGAAGCCCCGAGGATGCAGGCCAGCAGCGGCTTTTGCGGGTGCTCCTCCCTGATCTCCGCCAGCAGGGCCGCGGCGTCGAACTCCGACTCCGGCACCAGGGTGAAAACCGCCATGAGCATGTGCATGTCCTTTTCCGAGGCAAAGGCGCGGAGGATCACGCGGTAGGCGTCCTCCACCGTGCCCTGCAGGGTCGCGGCCCAGATGTCCATGGGGTTGCCGAGGCGCACCCACGGCGGCAGACCCTCTCCCGCCAGGCGTTCCGCCCGCGGCGAGGGCGGAGGGAGGGGCAGCCCCCGGCGCTGGCAGGCGTCGGCCACCAGCACCGTGCCCGCGCCGGTGATGGAGACCACCCCCAGGTTGGGTCCGGCGGGAACCGGACAGTAGGAGAGGGCCTTGGCCGCGTCGAAGAGGCCCTCGATGCCCTCCACCGCAATCACCCCCGCCTGGGCCAGCGCCCCTCGCAGCACCGCTTCCTCTCCGGCCAGGGTGCCGGTATGACTGGCGGCCATCCTGCTCCCCAGCTCGCTCCCGCCGCCTTTGAGCATGAGCACGGGCTTGGTGAGCGTGACCTCCGACGCCAGTTCCAGGAATTCCCTGCCCCTCTGGATCCCCTCCGAGTAAACGGCGATGACCCCGGTGGAGGCGTCGTCCCGGAGGTAGGCGAGCACGTCCACCTCGTCCACGTCCGCCTTGTTGCCCAGGCAGGCCACCTTGGAGATCCCGAAACGCTGGGTGGAGCTCACCCAGCGCGCGAACCCGCCCGCGAAGAGCCCGGTCTGGGCGACGATGGAGATGTCTCCCGCCCGCAGGGGGTCCAGGGACATGAGGGAGGTGACGAAACCGGAGGAGGTGGAGATGGTCCCCACGCTGTTGGGGCCCATCATGCGCATGCCGCGCTCGCGCACCGCGCGCTTAAGGCGCCTCTGCATCTCCGCCCCCTCGGCCCCCGCGTCGGAATACCCCGCCGCGCAGACGATCACCCTCCTCACCCCGGCGTCGGCGCAGTCCCGGACGAAGGGGAGCATGTGGTCCCGGGGGAGCACCCCCACCGCCACCTCCACCGGCTCTCCGATGTCTCGCAGGGAGGGGAACGCGGGCACCCCTAAGATCTCCCCGGCCCGGGGATGGATGGCGTAGATGCGCCCGCGGTAGCCGAAGCGCAGCAGGTTGGACAGGGTCACGTTCCCGAGCTTGGCGGTCGAGCTGGAAGCCCCGGCCACGGCCACGCTCGCCGGGTTGAAGAAAGGCTCCATGTCCTGTACCACCGTGATCCCCCCTGCCGGGACCGCGTCGTGGTCCCGTGTCCTCCGTGCATGCCCGCGTCTCCGGGCCCCTCTCGCTCTCTCCCTGCGCGGGAGAGCGGCGCTACATGTTTCCGTTTCCAGCGTCTTCCGCTCTTTCTACGGCGCCGCTTTCGATCCCCTCGCGGGCGCGAGCGGCGCCGCGCGGAGATCAGACGAAATAGCGGAAGGGCATCTTGGGCAGCTGGGTGAGCAGGAGCTTGGCGTAACGCCAGTCGGAGGGCTCCGTGGTCGCGGCCAGCCATGCCGCCAGCCCGCCCGCGATCCCCAACGCGATCACCGCTTTCGTCCCCGCCTTCATCCTCGCCTCCCGTCTTCAGGGTATTCCGTCCGCCACCTATCCGCCGTAAATCCGCGTGCTTGCCCCGCGCCCCTCCCCTCAGGCGTTGTCCCTCACGATGAGGCCGCCGGTGATGATCCCCCCCGCCACCACCGCGGGCACCCCTCCGCCGGGATGGGTGGAGGCTCCCGCCAAATAGAGGTTCTTGATGCACTTGGAGCGGTTGGCGGGACGGAACACCGCCATGTGGCTCAAGTCGGTCTGGATGCCGTAAACGGCTCCGCCCGGATGCAGGAGCATGCGCTCGAGGTCCTTGGGCGTCGCCATGTCCCGATAGACCACGTGCTCGGAGAGGTCCGGGATGATATAGCGCTCGATGGTGGCGATGGCCTCGTCTATGTACCTCTCCTTGTAGCGGTCCCAGTCGTTGCCCGCCAGGTTGTAGGGAGCCAGCCCCATGTGGGTCAGCACGTGCTTTCCCGGGGGGGCCAGCGAGGAGTCGATCTTGGAGGCCCAGGAGATGAGGCCCATCACCTCCACGCGCCCGTCCTTCTCGTAAAGCCTGCCCTTGAGGTAATAATCGCTCCAGTAGTCGTTCATCACCTTGGGGTCGGTCAGGGTCAGGGTGTGGTGGGCGTTGAGGGGCGGTTCGTAATCTATTCCCAGGTAGATCATGGGGCAGGGCATGGAGAGGACCAGCGAGCGCACCCCTCTCCAGACGTGCCAGGGGAGGTGCTCCCTCCCGATCATCTCCTCGTAGAGCTTCTTGGCGTTGATGGCCCCCACCACGTTGCGGGCGGTGATCTCGGTGCCGTCCCACAGCTCCACTCCCACGGCCCGGCGGTTCTCCACCATCACCCGCACCGCGCGGGCGTCGAAGCGCGTCTCGCCCCCCAGGTCCTCGAAGGCCTGCTGGATGCCGGCGGGGATGCGTATCATGCCTCCCTCGGGGTAATAGATGCCCTCGTGCTCCAGGAGCCCCACGATGGCATACAGCCCGGCACACATGTCCGGCGGCAGGCCGGCGTAGAAGGATTGGAAGGCCATGGAAGCAAGCACGTCGGAGTTCTTGAAATATCTGGCAACTATCTTCTGGTGGGTGGTCACGAACATGGGGAGCACCGAGATCATCTGGGGATATTTGACGATAAGCCTGATGGTGTCCATGAACCCCAGGGAAGGCGCGTAGAAGAAGTTGTCCACCAGCCCCTTGATCTTGGGCGTGTAGTCCTCAGCGAACTTCAGGAAAGCCCGGGCGTCCTCGGGGGAGAACTCCGCGATCACCCGCGCCGTGCCCTCCACCGAGGTGGGATAGGCGAAGCGCACCCCCCGGGTGTTGTCGCAGTAGTCGTAGATGGGGTCCACGGGGATGAGGGGGATGTATCTCTCCCGGGGCAGCTCCAGGCGCTTGAAGAGCTCGTCGAAGGCGCGGGTGACCTCCACCACGCTCGCCCCCACGTCGAAATGGAAGCCCTCCGCCTCGTAGGTGGAGCAGCAGCCGCCGATGCGCTGCGACTGCTCGAGCACCAGGGTCTTCATCCCCGCCTTCTGACAGAGGGCTGCCGCCGAGAGACCGCCGATCCCCCCGCCTATGACCACCACGTCGTAATCGCTCATGGCGCTTACCCCCTGTACAGCTAGTGATTCTGACTTGTGAATATTATATTACTATCTATTTTTATGAATATCAAGCTCGTCATCGCAGCGGGGCGTAGGGGAGGGGCGGGAGTGGGAAGAGATGGGAAGGACCTCCTTTCCGCGCGCCCCACCATCGAGGCGTGGAAACCGGGGGAGCAGCCGGGGGCGGGCCGACCCCAGACGGCAGGTGGCGATGAGGAGGCGGGCGCTGCCGCGCGCCGTCCGCCGGACTCGAGGAGTCCCGCGCCGACGCCTTCCGGCGCGGCCGGGGTTCAGCGCAGCATCTCTATCTCCACCTCGGCGCCGGGCTCCAGGCGGCCGACGTCCTCGGGAAGCACGGCAAGGGCGTTGCCGAGCACCATGGAGCGCAGGATGCCGCTGCCCTGGGGGCCGGTGGGGCGGACATGGTAGCGGCCGTCGCGCCAATCCGCGATCACGCGTATGAACTCCGTGCGTCCCTCTCTGCGCCCCATGGGGGCGTCGAGGACCGCGGTGACGCGGGGTCGGAAGAGCTCGCGGCGCCCCATCATCTTGAGGAGCGCGGGGCGCACGAACTGCTCGAAGGAGACCATCACCGAGACGGGGTTCCCGGGCAGGCCGAAGAGGGGCTTGCCGCCTATGTGGCCGAAGGCCTGGGGCTTGCCGGGGCGCATGGCCACCTTCCAGAAGTTCATCTCCCCCAGCTTTCCCAGCACCTCCTTGACCATGTCGTAGTCGCCCACCGAGACCCCTCCGCTGGTGACGAAGAGGTCCACCCTTTCCAGGTTGTCGAGGATGGTCCGCTCCAGGAGGGCGGCGTCGTCCCGCACCACGCCCAGGCGCAGGGGCTCCGCCCCCGCCTCGCGCACCATGCCGAAGAGGGTGTAGCTGTTGGAGTCGCGGATCTTCCCCGGCGCCAGCTCCTCCTCCACTCCCACCAGCTCGTCGCCGGTGGAGATGATCCCCACCCTGGCGCGGCGGAAACACCGGGGGCGGGCGTATCCCAGGCTGGAAAGCATCCCCAGTTCCGCGGGCCCGATAGGCGTCCCCGGTGCCAGCACCGTCTCGCCCTTCCTCACGTCCTCTCCCGCCCGGCGCACGTTGGACCCCCGAGCCACCGCCTTCAGGACCAGCACGCTCCCCTCCCCGGCGCGGGTCTGCTCCACGGGGACCACGGCGTCGCACCCCTCCGGCACCGGCGCTCCGGTCATGATGCGCAGGGCCTGTCCCCGCTCCAGGGCCACCCGGGGCGCGTACCCCGCAGCCAGGTCGCCCAACACCACCAGCTCCACGGGGCTCTCCTCCGAGGCGCCGGCCACGTCCTCCGACCTCACCGCGTAGCCGTCCATGGCCGAGTTGTCGAAGGGGGGGATGTCATGCCGCGCCACCGCCTCCTCCGCCAGGGTGAGCCCCAGCGCTTCGAGGAGAGGCGTCTCCGCCGTCTCCAGCGTCCCCACCGCCTCCAGCACCTTCTCCCTCGCCTCTTCCACCCTCAACATCCCCAACGACCTCCCGTGCTTACCGGGAAGCGCCGCTGCGCCTCCGTGTTCCAAAGGTATCCCGAAAACGGCTTCCGGCCCAACCCGTCCCCGCGGACAGGCGCCGCCGCGCCGCGACCCACCGTACTCATCCCGCCCGGAAGACGCCCTCCCCGCCGCGCGCCGCATGCGGGCCGCGGCGCGTATGCCATATTCTGGTAAACATTCGCGGACCGCCGCCGCCTCCCGCGTCTCCGGTCACCGCGCGGGCGCGGCGTTTCCGCACCTGCGCCGACACCTCACTGTGTCGGAGGCCTCCAGGGACCCGTCCCCAGATGTCCCTGCCCCGCCTCCGAGAGCAGGTAGGAGATGAACTCCAGCGCGCCGGCCACGTCGGTATCGGGGTAGGTGAGGGTGCTCACCACCATGGCGTGATAGGAGTCCTCCAGGTCCTCTCCCCCTTCCCTGACCACCTCCAGGCCTAGCTCTCCCGCCAGCCTCTCGAAGGCATGGCGCATGGTGAGGGCATACGCCCTCTCCGCCGCCGCCTCCCGCAGGGCTCCCTCCTCGCTCTCCATGGAGCGCCGCAGCCAGTCTCCCGCCTCCTCCAACCCCGCCAGGGACCATAGGCCGCCGGCCTTGATGGCGGCGCCGGACCCGTCCACGCGGAGCACGAAGGGTTGCCCCGCCTCCGCTATCCTCCTCAGGGCTCCGGGGATCCCGTCCGCCTCCCGGGCGCCCGCGGGATCTCCGGGCGGCCCCACCAGCATGTATTCTCCCCGCATGACCTCCTGCCTGTCCGTCACGTAGCCCGACCTCTCCAGGCTCTCCTCGTCGTGGGATACATGGGTGAGGATGAGGTCGCACTCGCCGTGGCGCGCCATGTCGCACACCCGGTCGTCGGTGTCCGTGACCACCTCCACCGCGCGCCCGCTCCGGCGCTGGAAATCGCTCGCCCATGCCTCGAGGAGCCCGCTCCCCTCCAGGTCGCTGGTGGCCGCCAGCACCAGGGGAGGCCTTCCCTCCGACCCGCAGCCCGGTAAAGCGCAGAACAGCAGGGCGCAGAGGAGCACGGCCGCGGAAGCGCCGATCCCACGCCGTGACAACGATATCTTCGCCATGGGGTACATTCTACACCAGGCGGCCGCCCCGCCTCGACGCACGCAGCCGGCGCCGCCGCCGCGCCGCGGACCGTGCCGTACATCTCCCTTCAGGGAAGAACGTCCATGCCGTCGAGGAGCCCGATGGACGGAGCGTTTCACGCCGGGCACCGCATCCCGGCGGGAGAAAACGCCGCGCCGCGGCAAAGGGCGACGGGGGGCGGTAACGCGCCGGGCACCGCCATCTCAGCGGGAGGTGAAGGGCATGACGTGGACGGCGGTGGCCTTGACCGCCGCGGTGACCTCCGCCCCGGGCTCGATCCCCATCTCCTCGCGGGAGGTCCGGGTAATATACGCGGAGAAGGGGAAGCCGCAGTCCAGGCCCACCCTCACCAGCGCCCCCATGGGCCTGACCGCGACGACACGCGAGCGCAAACGGTTGCGCACCGATCCCGCCTCCGTGGTCCCGGGCAACAGGGCCACCTCCTCGGGATGGATGAGCACCTTTGCCCTGGAGCCCGGCGGCAGCTCGCACAGGGCCTCGATCTCCACGCCGGCGATGTCCAGGCGGCACATGCCCTCGCGGCATTCCCTGACCACCCCCTCCAGGAGGTTCTCCGCGCCCAGGAACTCCGCCACGGTTTCGCTGGCGGGCCTGCCGAACACCTCGCCCGGCCTCCCCGTCTGGAGCAGCTCTCCGCCGATGAGCACCGCCAGGCGGTCGGCGATCTCCAGCACCTCGTGGTAGTCGTGGGATACGTATATGGCGGTCACCCCCATCTCCCGCGCCAGGCCCGAGATGTACGCCAGCAGGTCCCGGCGGGAGGGGGCGTCGAGGGAGGCCAGGGGCTCGTCCAGGAGCAACAGGCGGGGCTTGAGCACCATGGCCCTGCCCAGGGCCACCTTCTGCGCCTCGCCCCCGGAGAGGGTCATGGCGTCGCGCTCCGCGAGATCCGCCAGGTTCAGCCTCGCGAGCATCTCGCCGGCCAGGCGCCTCCTCTCCTCCCTGCCCACCCGGCGCGCCTTGAGGCCGTACTCGACGTTCGCCCGCACGCTGCGCTTGAAGAGCAGCGGTTCCTGGAAGATCATGGCCATCTGCCTCGCCAGGTGTTTTCTCTTCCCGCGGTCCATGCCCGAGAGGCGCGTGCCGTCCCAGTAGGCCACCTCCCCCCGGGCAGGCTTCTCCAGCAGGTCGAGGATGCGCAGCAGGGTGCTCTTGCCAGAGCCGTTGGGGCCGACCACCGCCAGGATCTCCCCCTCCACGACCTCCAGGCGTTCCACGTCGAGCACCTTGCGCCCGCCGTAGAAATGCCGCAGGCCCTCGACGGTCACCAGCGCCCTCAAGCCGCGGCCTCCTTGCGGCGCCGGGAGAAGAGGCCGCGCGCGACCCTGGCCGGATGGCTGAGCAACGTCCCCTGCTGGAAGAGGGTCATCACCCAGACCAGGAGGATGGTGATGGACAGGAGGATGATCCCCAGAGCGATGGCCATCTCGCTGTTTCCCTTGCTCACCTCCAGGACGGTGGCCGTGGTCAGGGTGCGGGTGTAGGGCTCCCCCCCGATCAACAGGTTTCCCCCCACCATCATCGCCGCGCCCACCTCGGAGATGATCGCCCCGAAACCGGCGATGACCGCGGCCACCAGGGAAAGGCGGGTCTCCCGCAGGAGGGTGAGGAGGGAACCTATCTCGCCGGCACCCAGGGACTTGGACTGCATGCGCAGCCGGGGATCGACGTTCTGCAGGGCGGCCATGGTGATGCCGGCGATGAGCGGCATGGCCAGCACCACCTCGGCCAGGATGATGGCCCTGGGAGTATAGAGCCAGCCCAGGAAACCGAGGGGGCCCCTCCTCTTCAGGAACATGTACACGAACAGGCCCACCACCACCGGCGGAAGGCCCATGCCGGCGTTGACCAGGGTTACCAGTATTTTCCTGCCGCGGAAACGGTAAACGGCGAGCGCCGATCCCAGGGGGATGCCCAGGAGCATGCCCGCCGCCGTGGCGATGGCGCAGACGTAGAGGGTGAAGAGGGTTATCTTCATCACGTAGGGATCCAGGTGGACGATGAGCTTCAGGGCCTCCACCAATCCCCGCCAGATCTCTCCCATCCCCCGTTTCTCCTCCTTCCCGCGGGTCAAGACACGGGCGGCGCGGCCCCGGCCTCCCCGCCGGGGCCGTCGCCCACGATCATCTTCTGCCTATTCTAGAGAGCGTCGGGGTAGAACAACTGCTCCCCGTACTCCTCCACCCCGAAGACGTTGAGAAATTCCTGTGCCGCGGCCGAGACGCAGAAGGCGTTGAAGGCCCGTGCGCCCTCGTAGTTCACGTCCGGCCATTTCTCCGGGTTGACGTTCATGACGTGATAATTGTTGAAGAGTATCGGATCGCCCTGGAAAAGGATCTCCAGGTCCAGTTCGTCCTTCATGCTGAGAAAGGTGCCGCGATCGCTGAGGGTGTAGGCCCCTTCCTCCGAAGCGATGCGCAGGGTGTCCCCCATGCCCTTGCCGCTTTCCATATACCACGCTCCCGCCGGGGAGATGTCGGCGGCCTTCCAGATGTTCTTCTCCTTGGTATGCGTCCCGGACTCGTCCGCCCGGGATACGAACCCGGACTGCGAGGCGGCGATGGCGGCAAAGGCGTCCTTGGCGGAGGCGGCCTCCTTCGCCCGGGCGGGATCGGCGGCCGGCCCGACGATGATGAAATCGTTGTGCATGACCGCGTTGCGGTCTATGGCGTAACCCTCCGCCACCAGCTGTTCCTCGGCGGCGGGGCTGTGTACCAGCATGACGTCGCACTCGCCCTTCTTCCCCATCTCCATGGCCTCGCCGCTGCCCACGGCGATGACCTTCACCGCATAGGGGTTGTCCTCCTCGAACATGGGGATCCATTCGTCCAGGAGGCCGGAGTCCTGGGTGCTGGTGGTGGTGGCCAGGATGAGCTCCGTCCTCTCCACCTCTTCCGCCTTCTTCTCCCCGCACCCCATGATCATGGCGGCCATGGCCAGGACGGCGAGTGTCCCCGCCATGAGCGCTGCCCATCTCTTGGTCTTCGTCATCCGCACGATTCCTTTCTGCTTCCGAGAACTGCTCTTACCGCTCCGGATGCTCTATCGCCACCGGACGTGTCCCGCGGGCAAGGGCGACTCCTTGCCCGCAATGGCCAAACCCTTGCCTTACTTCACCATTCGAATGCGACCACCTCCTTTCCAAGCACGGGAGGCGCGGGGGTTTCCCCCCGCACCCTGTCGGCTCATATCCATAGCCTTACGGCCTTAGGAACGGAGCTCGGAGGTCTTCCGCTTCTCCTGTGTTTTCAAGGTTCCGGTCAGGTCGCGGCAGGGCAGGGCTTCACCGGCCCCGGCTACCACGCCGCATGGCCGTTTTAAAAGCAGCCCAGGGAGCAGGCCACGATCTTTATCCCCAGGGCGTTGGCCGCCTTGCCCACCTCCAGGGCGGGGACCCCCAGCTCCTCGGCCAGCTTCAGCGCCACGGCGCAGGGGATACGGCCTTCCTCCGCCCTTTCCTTCACCGCCTCTTTCACCCTCTCGTCCACCCCGTCGGACATGTGCTCACCTCCCACTCTTCCCGCCGCGCGCGAGAGTACCACCTCCCAGGCCCTCTCCCTTCCCAGTTCGCAGACCACCACCAGCTTGGCGCGCGGGTTCAGCTCCTTTACTTTCTTTTCCAGTTCCAGCATCTCCCCGCCCCGCGGGGCTCCCTCGCCGTTCACCACCACGGTGTGCGCCCTGGCGATGGCCTCGAACGCCGAGGGCTTGAAGCCCGCGAAGGTCGGTCCCATGACGAACACGGCGTAGTCGGGCTCCAGGTGCTCAAGGACGCTGTTGCCCTCCACGATGACCACCGGCGCTTCCAGGCGCGAGAAGACCTCCCGCAGGTCCGCGGCCAGGCTCTCCCGGGTGGAGCGCACCCAGAGCACGGGGCGCGCGCCCGCGGCGAGCAGGCGCGAGGTGTCCGTGGCGGGCGACGCGGCGGGGTCCTTCTCCTCCAGGATCACCTCTCCGGGCGGCCTCTCGGCGTGGATGGAGACCTTCATGCCCGCGCAGGAGCGGCAGCGCGCCGCGAGGTAGGCGGCCAGGGAGCTCTTGCCGATATCCTTGTTGGCTCCGGACACGGTGATGATGCGGGGCCTTTCCCCACCGAAAAAAACCCCGTCCGGAGAGGACGGGCAGGCTTCACCACGCAATCCCCTCTCCTTTCCAAACACGGGAGGCACGGGCGTTTCCACCTGCACCCTATCGGCCCGCCCCCGTAGCCGGCGCCTTAGGGGGTCGGGCTCGGAGAGCTCGTATTCTGCTCAGCGAGCGGGTTGATTATAGCCCGGGCGGCGGCGCCGTTTCAAGTCAGGCAGTCAGGCGGGATTACGCCGCGCGTCAGCGGCGGCTCACCTGGGTCCGGCTTCCTCGAGGCGGTCGGGACGGCTCCGCTCACCATCACCAATCAGCGATTGTTGCGGCGGCTCACCTGGGTCCGGCTTCCGCGAGGGGGGCGGTGAAATAGAAGGCCGCGCCCTTCCCCGGCTCCGATTCCACCCATATCTTTCCTCCCCACCCTTCCACCGCCCGCTTCACCGTGGAAAGGCCGATGCCCAAACCGGCCGATCCCGCCTTCGCGGAGCGCCGGAAGGGCTGGAAGATCTCCTCGCGCAGCCGGGGGTCGATGCCGTCGCCGTTATCGCGTACGAAGAGGGTGGCAGTATTGCCGTGGCTCATCGCGCCCACCTCGATGCGCAGGCCCCGGTGGATCGCGGCATACTTGAGGGCGTTCTCCACCAGGTTCGCGAAGACCTGGCGCAGCTTCAGGGGGTCCACCATGATGGTGGGAAGCGCGTCTTCCACCGCCACCTCGGCCCCCCTTTCCCCAAGAGCCTCCGCGTTCTCGAACAGCACCTCCTCCAGCACTAGTCGGGGATCTACCGGGGAGACCTCCCCCGCCGGCCTTCCCGCCTGCGCGTACTCGAGCAGGGATGCCGTGAGCTCATCCATGCGCCTGGCGGCGGTGATGATGTTGTCCAGGTACATCTCCCTCTCCTCCTCGCTGACGTCGCCGGCCCGCAGGAGCTGGGCATAACCCTGGATGAGGGAGAGAGGCGTGCGCAGATCGTGGGAGACGGTGGTAGCGAAGGCGTCCAGTTCCCGGACGCTGGCGCGCAGTCGCTCCTCCATGACCACCCTCTCGGTGACGTCGCGGGAATTGATGATGATGCCCCGCACCGAAGGCTCATGAAGGAGATTGGTGAGGATGGCGTGATGGTGGTGATAGGTCCCGTCGGCGTGACGGAAGCGCCTCACGCAGTGATAGGGGACCCCTGGAGTGGCCAGGATGACCTCGAAGTCCCGGCGTGAATCCTCCACGTCGTCGGGGTGGATGTAATCCAGTATGGACCTACCGTAGGTCTCCTCGCCATGGCCGGTGATGAGCGCGGTGGCGCGGCTTCCCCAGCGGAAGGTGAGGTCCCCGTCGAGGATGGTGATCATGTCCGCCGCGTTGCGGATAAGGGAGCGGAAATACAACTCGCTGCGGCGGAGCGCATCCTCCGTCTCCTTGCGGTCGGTGACATCCCTGGCGATCATGAGCACCCCTCCCACCGCGGGATTGTCCAGGAGGTTGACGCACACGATGTCGAGGACGTGCCAGGAGCCGTCGGCGTGGCGGTACCTGAACTCCTCCCTGGGACCGGGTTCCTCCTGCGAGAGGGTGCGGGAGAAATACTCCAGAGCCCGCACCCGGTCCTCCTCGTGAATATACGAAATGGCCCTCCGGCCAACCAGCTCCTCCTCCCGGTAACCCGCGATCCTGCGCACCGAGGGAGACACGCTCTTGATGGTGCCGTCCGCGCCGGCCAGTATATTGACCTCGGGAGTATGCTCCAGCACCACGGCGAAAGCCCTCAGACCCTGGATGAGGGTCTCCCTGGCCGCCGCGAACTCTCTCTCTTTATACTCGAGTTCGGTCACGCGGGCGCGCAGCCGCTCCAGCTCCCGTCTCAGTTCCTCTTCGCTCATGCGCCCTCCACCCCGGGGACCCGGCTTAGGTCCTCGATCACGTCGTTGTGCCAAGGGAGACCGCCTTATTTCATTGTAATCGAAGATCGCAAACAGGGCCCAGATCTGTAAACGAAGCTGGATGCGGCGTACATCCCGACGGCAGACCTCGTTTTCGATCCGCGATCGAAGATCGAAGATCTGACCCCATTCTTATGCGCGCTGGAGGGTACGGGAGATGATCTCCTCCTTGGCGGCGTCGGGAAGGTCGTCGAAGTAGGCGCAGTACCCGGCCACCCGCACCACCAAGCCGGGATACTTGCCGGGGTTGCGGCGGGCATCCAGCAGGAGCTGGGGATCGATGACGTTGAACTGCACCTGCATCCCTCCCCGCGCGAAGTAGCCCCGCAGGAGGGCGGCGAGGTTCTCCACCCCCCGCTCCCCGCCAAGGCTTACGGGGTCGAAGCTGAGGTTCACCGCGCACCCGTTGGGCATTAGCCTCGAGTCCACCGCGGTCACGGAGTTGAGCAGGGCGGTGGGCCCCAGACGATCGCGGCCGTTGGCGGGGCTGAGACTGGAGGCGAGCGGTTCCCCGGCACGGCGTCCGCTGGGAAGGGCGCCCGTCCCGCGGCCGAAGGCTACGTGGCAGGTGACGGAATAGAAACCGGGCACGTACGGGCCGCCCCGCGTGTTGCGGTGCCGCGCCAAGGCGTCGTGGAAGATGCGCACCACGAGGTCGGCGTAGCGGTCGGCACGCGGGTCGTCGTTGCCGAACTTGGGGGCGGTGAGCAGCTCCGCCCGCAGGCGCTCTTGCCCCGCGAAGTCCGACTTCAACGCCTCCACCACCTCGGCCATGGAATATCTCCCGCTTCCGAACACCACCTGTTCGAGGGCGGCCAGGGAATCGGCCACGTCCGCCACCCCCACCCCCTGCACGCCGCTGGAGTTGTACCTCGCTCCCCCCTCCGTCAAGTCCTTCCCCGTCTCCAGGCATCCCTCCACCAGCATGGAGGAGAAGGGCGTGGGGTGGTAGTCCCGGTTCCCCGTCTCCACCACTTGGAGGTCGCCGACCATCCTGTCCACCATGCTCTCCACCTGTGCACGGAAGGCGTCGATCACCTCCTCCAGGTCGCGGAACTCCCCGGGGGGCGGCGTCGCGGCACCGACCCTGCGCCGCGCGCCGAAGCGCCGGCCTTGGTTCAAAGCCAGCTCCAGGCAGAGCGGAAGGTTGAAGAGCGCCGCGTCGGTGGAAAGGAAACTTTTTCCAGGTAGTGCCAGTTCCACACATCCCACCACGGCGTAGTCGCGCGCCTCCTCCACCTCGTAGCCGTGGTATACCAGCGAGGCCACCGCCGCCTCGTCTCCGAAGACGGCGGGCATGCCGTTGCCCCCGCGCGCCACCTCCGCCACCCTCCTCAGGTACTCATCGGGGGACCCGGCATGCACCCTAGCCTGGTAGTTGGGGTCGCGCAGCCCCGCCTCCTCCATGACCTCCAGGAAGAGGTAGGTGAGGTCGTTGACGGCGTCGTTCCCCTCGCGGTCCATGCCGCCGACAACGGCCGCCTGCACCACCAGGTATCCTCCGTGGTACTGGCTTATCCTCTCCGAGAGGAGGAAGACGTGCTCCGCCGCCTTGGCGCTGAAGGAGAGGAGCATGTCTTTAGCCTGCTCCCGGGTGAGGCGCCCCTCCTCCAGGTCCCGCCGGTAATAGGGATAGAGGTACTGGTCCACGCGCCCGAAGGACACCGCGGAGTTGAGGCTCTCCAGATTCACCGCCAGGTGAGTGAGCCACAGGGACTGCAGCGCCTCGTGGAAGGTATCCGCCGGTTCCGCGGGGACCTTGCGGCAGATACGGGCTATCTCGCGCAGCTCATCCCGGCGGAGGGGGTCCACCTCTCCCCTTGCCAGGCTCTCCGCCTCCGCGGAGAGACGCCGCGCGAAGCCGACCAGCCCCTCGCAGGCGATGCGCGCCGCCTCGTAGAGGGGGCCCTGCCTTCCCTCCATCTCCTCGAGGAATCCACGCACCCCCAGCCGGATCATCCTCTCGTAACCGGGAAGGAAATGCCCGATGCCTCCCGCCTCGTTGATGAGGTAATAGACCGGGTTGAGCTGTTCCCTCACGTAGCGCAGGAGGTGCCGACGGTCCCGGAAAGCGCGGGAGTTCATGTTGTGCGTCAGCCAGTAGGGTATGACCTCCACCAGAAGGCGCAGCCTGTCCCGCCAGGATATGCGCAGGGGCGTGGCCCTGCGCCGGTCGATCCACAGCAGGTCCTCGCTCATGAACACCCCCGCCAGCTCCGGCTGCATGATGGCGGAGATACGACGTGAGCCCACGTTGCCCACGATGAGCTCGTGGGGGTAGATGTACGCGGACTTGTTGAGCAGGATGTGCCGGAGCGCCTTCGCCTTGCGCAGCATCACGTGGTCGGAAGGATCGTCGTGACGTTTGTGAAACGCGGTGACCAGCAGCGCCCTCTCGGGGCAGAGATACACGGGGGCCGATAGGAGCTCCTCCCTTATGCGCCGGAAGCGCTCGCTTCCCTGGAGCTTCGCCGCCGCCTCTTTCATCTTTCCCTCCTCGTGATGAAGATTATAGCATCCCGACAGCCGCGGGCTATGGGTTTTCCGCGTCCCTGGCCTCAGGAGTCGGCATCACGAAAGGGCGCCCCGCGGGGACAGCGAGGGCGACCTCGTCCCATCCACCGTCCCATTCCCTCAAGGCGAGTCTCGAGGGGGTCGATTAAATAACACGTCGGCGTCATTCTAGCGGAGCGAGCTGGAGAGATGATGGAGAACGGAGCGCGGGAACTCCGGCGGCTGCTGGGCGAGGCCTCGAAAAGGCTGCTGCTCAAGGCCGCGCTCTCGGCCATCACCATACCCGTGCTGGTGCTCGCCCTCTTCTCGCTCACCATCTTCCGCTTCTCCTCCCGGCAGTATCTAGTCTTCCTCCTCGCCCTGGCGGCGGTGGTGGTCCCCCTCATCATCGCCTTCGCGGTCACTTACCTTTCGCGGCAGCGGCGCCTCACGGCGCGCCTGGAAGCGTGGTACGAGCGGGAGAGGGATCCTGGCGACCCCGCCGACCGCTCCCTGGCTATGCGCCTGCAGAAAGAGCTGGACGGCTCCAGCAACGAGCACGGCCTCATGGTGGCGGCGGGCATCTTCCTCAGCATCACCTTGAGCGTGCTGCTCTTCGGACGCTACGCCGACTTCACCCCCTATACTTCCACCGCCTACATCTCCCTGGGGGTCCTCCTCGCTCTCACCGATTTCTTCGTCACCCTGTTCATCTCCCACCGCGAGATGCGGCCCGTGCTGCAGGCCTTCCTCGCAGACTGCCGCGGGTTCGGCTTTCACGCCGCCGCGGGCATCGGCAGGCGCCTGGCGGTGTTTGCCATGACCGTCCTCCTCCTAGCCCTGGGCATCACCTGGATCGCCTCCTCCTATATCTCCAGCGAGATGCTCAAGGAGGAGCTGGAGCGGAGAGGACGGGACAACGTCCTCCTTCTCGCCGAGCGCCTCTCCGACCTGAGCAAGGAAGGCAGGCTGCGCGCACGTGGCGAGGAGGTGGCGGCGGCTCTCTCCCTGGGCGAGGACGAGAGGCTGGTGGTCTATGACCGAAACGGAGAGGAGGTCCTGGACCTCTCCCGCGGGAATGCCGCCGCCGGGGTATGGGAGGAGCTCGCCGCCGGTGCAGGCGAGGCGGAGGCGGGACCGGTGAGCCGCGTGGCGCAGGCGGGAAGGCGGGAATACCTCGTCACCGCCGCGGCCTTGGAGGGGGAGGAGGGAGGGTCGCTGGTCAGGGTGTCCGCAGTGGAGACCTCCTTCCGCGCCCTCGGACGCCTCACCCCCACCATGCTCCTTCTGTTGGTGGTGGGGGTGGGGGTGGCCGCGTTCCTCACCCTGCTCATGACCCGCAACCTCGCCGACCCCATCCGCCGTCTGGTGCGCACCTGCCGCGTGGTGGGCACCGGCGACCTGACGGTGGAGGTCCCGGTGGACTCCCTGGACGACATGGGAGAGCTTTCCAGCTCCTATGGGGAGATGCTGCGCTCCCTGCGCAGCATCAGCAGCGAGCTGCGCGAGACCTCCGGGGAGGTGAGCGAGGGGGCGGTGAGCATCGTGGCCGTCTCCGAGCAGATCATGGCGGCCATCGAGGAGCTCAACGCCCTGGTGCAGGACCTCTCGGGCCAGATCGAGCACGAGGTGGACCAGATCAGGGAGGTGGAGGAGATCATGCAGAGCGTCGCCGCCACCATCTCCATGTCCCACGCCGAGGCCAGCCGCAGTTTCGAGATCAGCCGCGACGCTGAGGCGGCGGTAGAGGAGGGGAGGGGCCACGCACGCGACGCGGTGGAGAAGATCGCCGGTTTCAAGGCCATCCTGGACGAGTCCATGGAGGCCGTGCTTTCCCTGGGGGAGAGCTCGCGCAAGATCGGCGCCATCGTGGACATCATCACCCGCATCGCGGACCAGACCAACCTCCTGGCCCTGAACGCCGCCATCGAGGCTGCCAGGGTGCCGGAACACGGTAAGGGATTCGCGGTGGTGGCGGACGAGGTGAAAAAGCTGGCCCAGGAGGCCGCGGGTTCGGCGCAGCGCATCCACGACCTGGTGAGGGCCATCCAAGGCGACGTGGAGAAGGCCAAGGGGCTCATGGAGAAGGGGACCATGGGCATGTACGTGGGCATGGAGACGGTGGAGCGTACCGATCGCTCTTTGGCCTCCATATCCGACATCGTCGGCGAAATGGCGCGCGTGGCGGGCGCCATCGCGGAGGCCTCGTCGCGGGAGCTGAGGGAGAGCGAGCGGCTGGCCGACTCCCTGCGCGCCATGAAGGAACAGGTGGAGACGACCGCCGGAGCCTACGAGGAGATCGGGGCCTCTTCCGAGGAACAGACCGCCGCCACCACCGAGCTCGCCGGCACCGCCGAGCAGCTTTCCCGCATCGCCGAGCGGCTCCAGGAGATGGTGGCCCACTTCAAGCTCTACTGATCCCGGCGCGAAGCCGCGGCGAAACCGGAGGGGGTGATGCCGTTCCCCGTTCCTTTCATCTCCGTACGCGCGCGGGAGGTCGGCGGCAGGGCGCGGGTGAGGGATCAGGCCGCGGTGAGGGACATCTCCGCCACCGCCGTCTCTTGCCAGTCGTAATCCCCGAGCTCCAGGTCCTTTCCCTCCAATACCTCCACCATACCCCATACCCTGCCCGCCATGAGCGGCCCGTAGAAGGGGTTGATGAGGCGCAGGGAAAACCCGTCTCCACTTTCTTCCATCCCGACAGGTAGCCCCCATCCGAAAAGGGCCATGTGGATGGACTCCTCCTGGAAGGTAATGCCATCCCGCAGGGAAGCATAGTACTCGCGGGCGTACTCGCGCGCGATCTCAGCCAGCATGCGCTCCACGTCCTCTCCCAGCTCGTCCACCAGCACCTTCATCACCGCGGTGAGCCCGCGTGTGTCGTCGAAGACGAACCTCCTTCCGGAGCGCCGCTCTGAGATGAGGGAGTCCTCCACCCGCCACTCGAGGCACCGCGAGAGTTCCCGAGGAGCCGAGCAGCGCGGGCACGCATCATAGGCAGCGCCTCCCTCTCCCGAGAGCACCGGCTCCTGCTCGACCTCCGACTCGATGCGCTTCTCAAGCTCGGGATCTCCCTCGCGAGGCTGGATGATGGCCCGGCACATCCTCTCGTCTCCCTCATGGTCCACGTCGCCCCTGATGCCCTTCACCGCCTCGTAGACGCCGGCAGCCTGGCCCAGGGCCATGGAAAGGTTGTATAACCCCTCCATGTCCAGGACCACGCTGCCGTCCGGGAGCAGCTCCCTTATGGTCACCTTCCCAAAGCCGGGCACGGCGTAGTTGGCGGCCATCATGCGCAGGAGATCTCCCACCTCAGGAACCGGGGAGCCGGATTCCCTGATCCTCTCTATCAGCCCCCGGGCGTAGTTCGCCGAGTCCTTGCGCTTCCCCTCCATCACCAAGCGGGATACGTCATACCCCATGCGCCCGGAAAGGGACGAGATCAGGTAGCCGAGCTCCCCGGCGTCAATGAACATGCCGCGGATACCGGCCTCGTACCTGCTGACGATGGTGCCGTTCCGCTTCCATTCGTTCGCCTTGCCCACTCCCCTGGGGAGACCGCAGTCATCACAGTACATCCTCTGTCCTCCTCCCTGAGATCGCCTCTTCCGGCTGTTTGTCCGCCGGCGCCGTCACGCTAGGAATCCTTTCCTCTGCCTCGCGGGCTTTACCGGGGAGCCGCTTGCCACCATGACCCGGACAGCATCCTCGCGAGGTCCACGCTGACTTACCGCATTCGAAGCCCGGCGCGAGGTCTCGCTTCACCGCACGCAACGTCTCCAGAGCCTGATGGCAGATTGCTTCTCGTGGATTCACCCACGCCCGACAGCCTGTCCATCCCACCCTCATATCCGGAACCAGACTCCGGAAGATGTTCGGTTTCCCTCCGATTATCGTCATCGAACAAAGGTAAATTGAGACCGAAATACCGGCCGGGGTTACCGCGGGCAAGTAAGGTGCCGTGCGGTCCTCGCCCGGGAGCGACGTCCCCGCCGTCTCCGCGCCGTGCCGCGCGAGGAGCGAGGCCGGGCATCTTCAGCCCGTCACGGGCGGGCGCCTGTCCGCCCAGGGACGCGCCTCCTCCAGCTGCGCCGCGAGGCGGAAGAGGGTGGCCTCGTCTCCGAACTTCGCGATGAACTGCACCCCCACCGGCAAGCCCTCCTCGTTCCAGTAGAGGGGAACGCTCATGGCCGGCTGGCCTGTTACGTTGCATACGGGGGTGAAGGGCACGAATCCCGCCGCCCGCACGATGCCGTAGAGGGGATTGTCCGGGGGCGAATCGAAGGTGCCCAGGGGCACGGGAGGCTCCGCCAGGGTGGGGGTCAGCCAGAGGTCGTACCCTTCCGCCTGCCTCGCCAGGGAGCGCGAGACGCCCTGCAATCCCGCCACCGCCATGAGATAGGCCGAGGCGGTGATCCCCCGTCCCATCTCGATGAGGGCCCAGGTGAGAGGCTCGAACTGGTCCGGGGCAGGAGTCTTCCCCACCGCAAGGGACATGCCGTCAGCGGTCCAGGTTTGCGCGGACGCCCAGAGGGTCATGAACATGGGTGTGAGCGCTTCCACGTCAACGTCCAGCGCCCTTTCCTCCACCTCGTGGCCGAGGTCGGCGCAGAGCTTCGCCGCGTCCTCCACCGCCTTCATGCAGTCGGGATGCACCTCGGCTCCGCCGCGCGCGTCGGCGGTGAAGGCGATGCGCAGCCTCCCCGGATCCGCTCCCACCTCCTCGATGAAGGGGCGGGAAGGGGGTGGGGCCCAATAGGGATCGCCCAGATCCGGCCCCGAGGTGGCGTCCAGCAAAGCGGCACTGTCCCGCACCGAGCGGGTCACAGCGTGTTCCACGATCAGCCCGCTGAGGAGATCCCCGCTCGCTGGTCCCAGGGGGTTGCGCGCCCGGGTGGGCTTGAGCCCGAAGACGCCGCAGCAGGAGGCGGGGATGCGGATGGAACCTCCCCCGTCGTTGGCGTGCGCCATGGGCACCATCCCGACGGCAACCGCCGCCGCGGACCCGCCGCTGGACCCCCCCGTGGTCCTCTCCCCGTCCCAGGGGTTGCGGGCCGGCCCGAAGAGGCGCGGCTCGGTGGTGGGGAGGATGCCGAACTCGGGGCAGTTGGTCTTCCCTATGACTATCAAGCCGGCTCTCCTCAACCTCACCACCAGCTCGCTGTCAAAGTCGGGCACATAGTCGCGGAGAAAGGCCGACCCGAAGGTCAGCCTCACGCCCCGATACGCAGCGATGAGGTCCTTGAGGAGGAAGGGCACCCCCGTGAAGGGGCCGTCCGGAAGGGGGCCTGCCGCCTCCTCCATGGCGCGTTCGAACATGGGGGTGACCACCGCGTTGAGGCGCGGGTTCAAGGCCTCCACGCGCCCAATAGCCGCCTCCACCAGCTCGACGGGTTTCACCTCACCCCTCCTTACCAGCTCCGCCTGTGCCGTGGCGTCCATGAACGCGAACTGGTCATGACCGCTCATCGCCGATGCCCCCTTTCGCAACACTTTGCCCGCCGCTCTCCTATATTCTACTCCTGTATGTATGGGGTCACACCTTCGATCTTCGATCACGTCGGTGTGGTCGGTTCAGAAACAAGGTGGACACCCCCTATACTTGCTTTGTAGTAAGAAAAGCAGAGCAAGGAGGTGTCCAAATGAAGGGTTCACTTGGAACCACTACAAGTATCTACCACACCAGGCTTCCGAGCAGGCGAAGGCTTGAGAGAATGGCCAAAATGGTGGATCTATCGAAAGAGGCCAGGGTAAGGCTTACCTGGATCGGGCATTACAAGAAGTACGGAAACGCAAGCGTCACCGCAAGAAGATTCGGAATATCAAGGAGTATCTTTTACGAGTGGGCAAAGAGGCATATCGAAAGGGGAGGGATCTTTTCGATCAACGGCTGATTGCTAGGAGTACCTTGTACAAGTGGGCAAAGAGGCATATCGAAAGGGGAGGGATCTTTTCGATCAACGGCTGATTGCCAGGAGTGCCTTGTACAAGTGGGCAAAGAGGTATATCGAAAGGGGCCCCATGGGCTTGGAGGGCCTCTTTCGGGCGCCCAAAAGGAAAAGGGCTTCCACCGTCCCCCGGCATCAGGTGGAGCTCACCCCCGGCCATAGGAAAGGAGCATCCCCGCTTAAGCAAGCACAAGATGGCAGTTATCCTGGCGAGGGATCACGGGACAACCCTCTCCCCTTCCGCCGCGGGAAGGATCACCAAGAGAATTGTTCAATATGTACCGCAAGGTGAAAGCATACCATCGCCTCTCCTCCTCCGCCGTGGGAAGGATCTTGAAGAGAAAGGGGCTCTTGAGCCAAGGATCTCGCGCAAGAAGGCAAAGGCCGCCAAGCGACGCATACGGCGCTTCAAGAGCGGAGAAATGGACGGGTAAAGCCTTTCCCGGCTTCCTCGTCCAGATAGAGGCCAAGCACTTGAGGTTCGGGGGGGAAAGTTCTATCGGTTAACGGCCATAGACTGTTTTTCCCGCATCTCCTTCTGCCGCGTCTACTCCTCTGCCGGTTCTGCCTGTGCCCGGGCCTTCCTCTCCGAGCTGAAAGGCTTTATGCCCTTCCCTATATGGTCATTGCAGACGGACAACGGATCTGAGTTCCTCAAGCACTTCGGAAAGGCCGCAAGCCAGGAGCTTTTAACCCACTTTTTCTCCCATCCCCATTGTCCCCGAGAGAACGCCTTTGTGGAGCGCAAGATCCAGACCACCAAGTACGAGCTCTGGGCCTTCCGGGAGGGTTACACCGTAGAGGGGTTGAACGAGATCCTCGATGAGTGGAATCACCTGTACAATTACGAAAGACCCCACCAGAGCTTGGGGTATCTTACGCCCATGGAATTTCTCAAAAGATGGAGTGAAGGAAGCGAGGATAGGGCTTATGTGTCCACGATGTAGTGAACCGGCACATCGAATATCGAAGATATGACCCCATAGTTTATAATAGCAAGGTCGGAGGCGCGATTCTTCCGAGAGGTTCCTTCCCGCGCACCGTTACAGCGCGGCAACGGGCGGCGTATGGCTGCATGCAGCAGTGAAAAACGAGCGCCGATCCGGCGGAACAGGGTCACGGGAGCCTGCGTGCCGTAACCATGCAAGGAGGTTTGAAATGTACTGTTCCAACTGCGGGAAGGACATCGGGACCGACAGCCAGTTCTGTCCTTACTGCGGGGCGGCGGCTGGAGAGCGGGCCGCGCCCGAAACCCAGCCGGCGGGTTCGCAGGCACAACAGCCGGAGGCGTACGCAGCGCCGTCTCCACCGCCTCAAGCCCCCTCGATAACGCCGGCACCCGAACCCCCGCAGCCGCCGTCGGGAAGCCCACCGCCGCCCGGACCGCAAGCTCCTCCACCCGCCGGCACCGTACCTCCGTCTCCCGTCATGGGACCCGCTGCACAGCCGGTATACGCGCAGGCGCGAAAAAGGTCGGCCCTGCCGTGGATACTGGGAATCCTGGGCGTGGCGGTGGTGGCGGCGGTGGTCCTGGTGCTGGTCTTCGTGGTCTTCAAGGGAGACGGCGGCAAGACCGACACCTCGGCCATCGAGCGCCCGGTGGCGGACTTCTACAAGGCACTGGAGAAGCGGGACGCGAAGATGCTCGTGAGTACCATGGAGCCGGATTTCGCCAAGCAGCTCAAGGAGGTCCTTGGCAAGGACTACATCGCCATACTGGAACAGTATTTCTTCGCCAGCTTTCCGGACGACCTCAAGATAACCATCCGCGAGATGAAGACGGAGATGGACGGGGATGACCGGGCCCAGGTCACGGTGGTGGACGGCACCCTGAGCTACACCGACGAATACGGGGAGAAGGTCAGCGAAGAGGCCGCCGAGTCCGAGCTCTACGCCTTCGAGGTGGTCCGGGTTGACGGAACCTGGTATATCTCCGAAGAGACGCTCATCGATATCGGCTTCGACCCCGGAGACCTCGAGTACTTGGGCGAGGATGAACTGGACCTCGACTCCGACGCCTTTGACAACGGCATCGACCAAGAGGCCGGCGCGTTCGAGCTGCCGGTGGACAGCGAGGACGAGGCGCTGATGCTGCTCTTCGACCTGGAGGAGGTCCTGGACTGGTACCTGGGATCGGACAGCCCTCTTTACCAGGTCTACAATGAGGGCACGAGGTGGGTAATCTATCTCTACGAGGAGGCCCGGGACGGCTCGGAGCTGCCCTTCGGGTGGTACGCGGTGGACAAGGCTACGGGCGAGGTATGGCTGGTCACCAACTAATAGACCGGTCCGGCGCCGACGCGGCATCGGGCGCCGCCACCTCCTGCCGCAGCTCGTGCCGCTTTCTCCTGGACTATGTCTCAGGCTGTCTCTTCCTGGAGCGCACACCTTTCCTGCAGCATGCCGACCGCCTCGCGGATGAGCCGTGACACGTGCATCTGGGAGACCCCCAGCTCCCTGGCGATGCGCGTCTGAGTCCAGCTCTTCTTGAGCTTCAGGTACATCACCCGGCGGTGGCGCGGGGGGAGTTTGGCCATGGCCTCGTCGATGACCAACTCCTTCTCCACCTCTTCGAAGGCTGGGTCGTGAGAGCCTACGAAAAAGCCCAGGGGGGCGTCTTCCTGCCCATCGCCGCATGAACTGTCGAGGGAGAAGACGGAGGTGTTGGCGCTGGCCGCCAGGACCTCGATGATCTCCTCCTCGGCCACCTCCAGGCGCTGAGCCAGCGTGGCTATATCCGGCTCGTGTCCTTCCTCCTCCAGGTACCTGCGCGATTCGGCGTTGATGCGGTGGCGCAGGTCGCGCAGGGGACGCGGCATGCGGATGAGCTCCAGGTGGTCCCGGTAATGCTTCCTTAGCTCTCCTTCGATGGTGGGATAGGCGAAGGTGATGAAAGACACCCCGCGTGAGGGGTCAAACCGCCGCAGGGCCTTCATCATCCCCAGGGCCGCCAGCTGGTAGGCGTCCTCGTAGGGAAGCCGGTCCGAGTGATACTTGTGGGCGAAGCGGTGCAGGAGGTCCTGGTAGCGGTCGAAGAGGCTCCGCACCGCCTCGGGGTCGTCGTCTTCGATCACGCGCCTGAAGAGGTCCGCGTCCCGATCGTTCAATCCCTTAAGCTTCATCTCTATGTGACCCTCCTCCGGTGTCCTCTTCCCTTCATTATCAGCAGCGCGAGCACCTTTTTCGTTGACGGGGATCAGGCCGCGCTCCCGATCACGATCCCCGAATGGTCGCGCCGCCCGGGCTCCGCTCACCCGCCCCGGCTCCCGTTCTCTTCCGGAAGCGGCCCGCCAACGTACCTGGCTCTCCCGGCCGCGGCGCGGATGGCCTGGACCACCTTCGCGGCCGCGTCCTCCTTGGCCACGTATCCCGACGCCCCCAGCGCCAGGGCCGTGTCGGCATACTCGGAGGCGGGGTGCATGGAAAGGATGACCACCGGAAGCCCCGGCCTGACCGCCTTCACCTCCGCGATGAGTTCCAGTCCGGAAGCGTCGGGAAGGGTGATGTCCAGCACCACCACGTCCCAGTCACGCTCGCGAATCCTGCACATCATCTCCCGGCCGCTCGCGGCCTCTCCCGCCACCTCCACGTCCGGCTCATCTTCCATCAGGGACCTCAAGCCCTGCCTCACCATCTGATGATCGTCCACCACCAGGACCTCGATCTTCCTCGCCTGCCCTTGCCTGCCCCTGTCCGGGCCAACCAGCGCCATCCGCGCCCACCTTCTCGTGCAACTTCCCGACCGACTTACCCCGTCCCCAACCGCCGGTGCCCGGAAGACCTCCCGATAGATGACGGAGGAAGAAGGGGACCCGCGGGACGGATCCTTCAGCGCGGGAACCGGCGGGGGAAACAGGCCTCTCTCCTCTCCCTGCGGATGCCGGCGGGGTCGAAGCGCAGGCGTCCGGAACGTCCGCAGCGCGGGCAGAACAGCGTCCCGCTCGCGACGCGCACGCCGCACAACGGGCACGCCGGTCCCGCGTAGGAAAGAGGTGAACCCGATTCCCTTTTCATGCGCATCACCACCATCTCTCGCGGGCCCCATTGCTTGTGGTGATGACTCTATAAAGAACGGCCCAGGGGCGGAATCGGAGATCTTCGCGCCGGGCGGTAGGAATATCTCGCCCTTCCGGGTAGGAGAAATCTTACAGGTCCTGCCGCACCGGGAGACGAGGTGCGCCCTGCCGGCCATGGGGGATGAGGGGCGAGAAGTCCGGTGGACGGCGTGTCTTCATTCCATGAGGCCGTTCTTCACCGCGTAACAGGCGAGCTCGGCGTTGCTCTCCATGCCCATCTTCTCCAGGACGCGCGCGCGGTAGGTGCTCACCGTCTTCACGCTCAGGCACAGCTCGTCGGCGATGTCCTTGAGCCGCTTCCCCTGGGCCAGCATGCGCATGACCTGGAACTCGCGGTCCGAGAGGCGCTCGTGGGGGGCGCCGCGGTAGTCCTCGTCGATGATCTCCGCCAGCCTCTCCGCGAGGCTCGGGCTCACGTACCTTCCCCCTCCCACCACCTTTTTCACCGCGTTCACCAGCTCCTCGGCGGCGCTCTCCTTGCTCACGAAACCCGCCGCTCCCGCCTTGAGCACCCGCGGCGCGTACTGGTCCTCGGGATGCATGGAGAGGATGAGCACCGGGAGGCCGGGGCGCATGGCCCTGATGTCCTTGAGGACCTCCAGGCCGCTGCGGTCGGGCAGGGAGATGTCCAGCACCACCACGTCCCACGCGGAGGAGTCGATCAGGCGCAGGAGGGCGGCCGCGCTGTCCGCCTCCCCCACCTCCCGGATCTCCGGCTCCTCGGCTAGGATCATGGCCAGTCCCTTCCGGACCACCGGGTGGTCGTCCACCACCAGCACCCTGATCAACCCTCCACCTCCTCGGCCCTCCCGTCCGCCTCCGAGCGCGCCCGTCCCGCCAGGGGCACCTTGACCGCCACCACCGTCCCGCCTTCCGCCGCCCTCTCCACCCGGAGCTTGCCGCCGAAGAAATGGATGCGTTCCCGCATGCCGAGTATACCCAGGGACGCGGGATCGAGGGACTCGGCCTCGCTTATGCCCCTGCCGTCGTCACGCACCTCCATCTCCAGCCAGCCATCGCCGCCGCCCAGCCGCATCTCCACCCTGCGCGCCCCGGCGTGGCGCGCCACGTTGGTCAGCGCCTCCTGGGCGACACGGAACAGGGCCGTGGCGAGGTCCCGGTCCAGGCGGCGGCTCATCTCTGCGTCGAGTTCGGAACGGAAGCGGTGGTCGATCCCGGACATGTCCCCGAACCTCTTGAGCTGCCATTCCAAGGCCGCCTCGAGACCGAGGTCATCGAGGATGCCGGGGCGCAGGGAGGCGGCGATCTCCCGCACGGCTTTTATGGTAGAATCTACCATCCCAGCCATCTCCTCCACCTCCCGCAGCACCTCGGGCCGCGCGGCGAGCTTCTTTCCCAGCAAGGAGAGGTTGATCTTCAGCCCGGTGAGGGCCTGGCCCAGGGTGTCATGTACCTCGCGGGAGATGTGGCGGCGTTCCTCCTCGCGGATGGACTCCAGGCGGGCGGTGAGGGCGCGCAGCCTCTCCGTGGTCACCCGCAGCTCCTCCTGGCGGCGCCTGCGCTCGCCGATCTCCTCCTCCAGCATGCGGTTGACCTTCTCCAGTTCCCGTGTGCGCTCCCTGACCAGCTCTTCCAGGTTATGCCTGTACCTGTCCAGCTCCGCCTCCGACCACATGCGCAGCACCGCCATGGCGTAGAGGTCCGCCAGCCTCCCCAGCAGCTCCAGGTCCCGCCCCTCGTAATCGCGGTCGGAATTGGCCACCGCTACCTGGCCCACCAGCGTTCCCCCCAGCAGAGCCGGCACGGACAAGAAGCGGGCGATGGGGATGTGCCCCTCCGGCACCCCTATGGAACGCGGGTCCCCGGCGGGTTGGTTGGTGAGCAGCGGCTGCCGGTTCTTGAGCACCCAGCCCCACAGCCCCCTGAAGTCCTTGAAGACGAAGGTCTTGTCCTCCATGCCGCACTCGCCCCACACGTCCCTGGTGAGGGTGGGCGACACCAGGTATCCGGTCTCGGAATCGATGTACCCCACGAAACCGTGAGGGCTGCGCGTGAGGCGCTTGGCGTTCTCCAGCACCACCTGCGATATCTCCTCGATATCGGCCTGGGCGAGCAGAGCCCCGGAGAGCTCGGCCATGGAGCGGTTGACCTCCGACTCCCAGGCCAGCGCCTCCTCGGTGCGCACGCGCCTGGTCACGTCCCTCACCACGCTGCCGACCATCAGCCCCTCGCGGGAACGGATGGGGAAGATCACCGCCTGCACGATGCGCCTCTCTCCCGCGGGGGTCTGGAGCTCGCGCTCGCTGGTCTCCCCGAACCAGGTCTCGTATCCCCTGCGCAGCGAGTCCATGATTAGGGACTTCAACTCCCGGTAGCCCTCCTGGGTCCTGTGCTCCGGGAGGGAGAGATCGTGCTGCACGTCCCAAAGGAAACGTCCCAGCGCCTCCTCCCGCCGCATGCCCACGATGTCCTCCATGGCGCTGTTCCACTCCACGACGCACCCTTCGCCGTCCACCAGGATGATGCCGTCCGCGGACTGCTCCACCACGCTGCGGAACTTCTCCTCGCTCTCCCGCAGCACCTCCTCCGTGTGCACGCGCTCCGAGATGTCCTGGATGACGTGCACCGCGAACTCCAGGTCGCCGTGCCGGTCGAACACGGGGGAGAGGGAGATCCAGAGGTGTCTGCCCAGCCGCGGCTCGTAGACCTCCCTGCGCGAGCCGCACCTGCCCTTCACGGCCTCCGCGCACACGCAGAAATCCGGAGGGGCGCCGGTGCCGTGGATGAGCTCGTAGCAGGTATGTCCGGTGAAATCTCCATTCTCGCCCAGGAGCTCGCAGAGGGCGGCGTTGTGCTGGATGATGCGGAACTCACCGTCGATGACCAGCATGGCGTCGGCGATGGCGTCGAAGGACCGCTGCCACCTCTCCCGTGCCGCCTTCTCCGTCTCCAAGGCCGCCCTTTGCGCCGTGATCTCTCTTTCCCGGAACACCGCCAGCCTTCCCGCGCCCTCCCCCGCGGGCAGCGGCCGCAGCTCCTGCTCTAACCACCTCTCCCCGCGACGCAGCTCTCGTCCAGCCGGAGAGCCGCCGGCGAACGCCTCACGCAGCAGCGCCAGCGCCGCCTCCCGCTCCCCCTCCGGCAGGATCTCCTCCAGCCTCGCGCCCTTCAGCTCATCCGCATCCCTTCCCAGGCGCCGGGACGCCGCCTGGTTGGCGGCGAGCACGGACCCCGATGCGTCGCACAACACCAGGGCGTCGGCGCTGGCGTCCAGGATGGCCCTCTCCCGGTCCTCCCTCTCCTTCAAGCTGCGGAAGAGCAGCTCGAAGGGTTCCTCCAGGCCCGTCTCCACGATGGCCCGGTAGAGGAGGTAGAAGGACACCACCTTGAGGAAGTGGCCCAGGAGGTTGGGGAAGGCGTAGGGATCCTGGTAGAGGGTAAAGGAGAGCTCGGAGGCCGCCTGCACGGCGATGGAGGCGAGGACCAGCCGCAGCACCCTCGGACTCAACTCCTCCCTCCTGGCGTAGAAATGGGCGGCGGCGGCAGCGAGCATGACGCATATCACGTACTCGCTCACCTTCTTGAAGGGGGTCAGCCCGGAGCCCTCCACGAAACAGATAGGAAATAGCTTCCATGCGAAGATGCTCGCCAGCGCCAGGGCGGAGACGGCCGCGTAGGCGGCGATGCCCGCATATATGCGAAACGCGCGTGTGAGGAACAGCGGCGCCGCCAGCAGCGAGGCGGCCTCCAGGTAGCGCGCCGTGATCCAGAGCTGCGTGGCGAGGTTCGCCCCTTCCGCGCCGAAGACGCCCATGCCCCTGTAGGCCAGCATGTGCAGCATGTCCACGCCGCCCACGAAGAGATAGGCCACCCCCAGGAAGGCGAGAAAGCCGTTTTCTCCGGAACGGCGGGTGTGCCAGGCGAGGATGAAGATGCTGAAGGCAACCAGGGAGCTGAAGGTCTCGGCCACGGCGTGGAAGAGGAGGTAATTGCGGCGGCTGATGAGATAGAGGACCCCCAGCAGGGCCAAGCCTGCCCCCATCCGCCAGGCCGCCCCTGCCGCATCCCTGCCGAGGCCGCCTCCCCGACCGCTCGCCGCCTTTCCCTTTTCCCTCATGGCGAGAAGCCCACCACGTCGTGTCCGCCGCCGACATCCTGGCCGTTGGCGAGATACATGGGGCGCTCGGCGAGGACCTGCCGGTCGCTCTCCATCTTCGCCGCCGCCTCCCTGTCCGCCCCCGCCTCCTCGTTCACGTCGAGGGTGGTCCTGCTCCTCCCCGCCAGACGGTAATCCCCGGTAAATGGGGCCGTGCCGTCGGCGTAAAGGTAGGTGAGCTGGGCCGTGGCGCCGTCGCGCCAGCGGTGGCGGTTTCCGGTCTCCCGTCCGAGGTCGCCGACATAGGGACCGCCGCCGTTGCTGGTGAGCACGTACTTGAACATCACGATCTCGTTCTCGCCTTCATAATCATCCGCCAGACGGGAATAGGGGGTGTTAAGCCCGCTCTCCGCGAAGAGAGCGGCGGTATAGGCGGGGCTGGAAGGCTCCCTGAACCAGGTCCACCAGTGACCTATGTCCGTGCTGCTGCCGATCCTGTCCGGTCCCCACCCGTAGTTGGTGTCGCTCACGAAATAGTTGTTGTCGCGTAAGGCCCTGCCGAGCCCTCCGCCGTCGCCGATCAGCCAGTTTTCGCCGCAGGAATGGCGGATGAACGCCAGTTTCACGGTGCGGGAGGGCGGGGAAGCGCTGTCCGCGGCCGCTTCCATGCGGGAGGCGGACGAACCTCGCGCCGCCGCCTCCCGCGCCGCGCCGGAACCGCCCGCCGCCACGGGGATCCTCGCGGCAAACAGGAGGGGCGGCAGGCCCGTCGCCACCAGCACGGCCGGGAGCGACCGTGCCGTTCGATGGCTTCCAGAAAGCATCATGGCTTGCCCCCTTTCCGCTAAGGCCTCCCTTGAGGTCATGATAACACCTGCGAGGAGGGGGGTCATGGACTCGCCGTCACGATACGGCCGGCATGGAAGAGCTGGATGCAGATCAAAGAGCTTCGGGGGGCCTACGCGGGAATAAGGCCGGGCTCGACTAGCGAGGTGGGGCTTTGAGGTATAGGGGTCGGCGCGTCGGCGCGGCACCCCGCCACGACCGGCAGACCACAACCGGGTCGCTCACCGCCGGAGAAGGCGAAGGGCCGGGGCCGCGCATCATCCAATAGCACGGACCGGCGGCAATCTTGGCAATCCCGGAGAAGGGCAGACGGCCTGAAGGCGCTTGTCGACCCGCCCCATACACGAGCACGGACCGGCGGCGGCGAGCGAGACCCAACCGTTCCCGATAATCCGACTTGTGGTAAGCGCAGCCGCCCGGCTATAAATGTAATAGGAGGGCGGCGGCACCAGTCATACGGCTCCGGGCAGTCTCGTTCGTCACCGGCATCAAGGCACATCCCTCATACGCTTCTCCTTCGCGTATATGCGGTTCGGGCCGGTATGCCGACCGGCATGCCTCGAGGCGACAGGAGGTAATAGATGGAAGAGAGGCTCTGGCACAAGTCGTATGCGCCCGGGGTCCCGTGGAGCGTCGATTACGAAAAACTGACCGTCTCCGAGGGACTGGCGCGTTCCGCCCGCGACTTCCCCGACCGGACCGCCCTCAACTACATGGGGGCGAAGATCTCCTACCGCGAGCTGGACGAGCTGGTCAACCGCTTCGCGCACGCCCTCATGGACCTGGGGATCGGCAGGGGGGACAAGGTGGCCACCATCATGCCCAACATCCCCCAGATGATCATCGTCAACATGGCCGCCTTCCGCATCGGCGCGGTGGTGGTCCTGAACAATCCCCTGTACACCGAGCGCGAGCTGCAGTACCAGCTCGACGACTCCGACGCCAGGATCGCCGTCACCCTCACCCTGCTGGTGCCGCGCATAGAGAAGATCATGCCCCAGACCAGAGTGGAGAAGGTCATCGGCTGCCAGATCAACACCCACCTCCCGTTTCCCAAGAAGCAGCTCTTCCCCTACGTGCGCAAGGCCATGTACAGGAAGATCACGCCCACGGACAAGGTGCTGCGCTACGAGGACCTGATCCGGAAATATCCCGGTGACCCCGTCGAGGACCGGGGGGAATGGGAGGAGCTCTCCACCATCATCTACACCGGGGGCACCACCGGGAAGAGCAAGGGCGTGATGCTCAGCCACAGGAACATCAGCGTCAACGTACAGCAGTTCGCCGCGTGGTTCCCCGACCTGGAGCGGGGAAAGTACTCCCTGGTGGGCACCTTCCCGGTCTTCCACGCCGCGGGCTTCACCGCCTGCCAGAACTTCTTCTGTTGGCAGGCCTGGGAGCACTGCATGATCCCCCGCCCCGAGCCCAAGGCGGTGATCGAGATCCTCAAGAGGGACCGCCCCGATTTCCTGCCCGGCGTCCCCACCATCTTCGTCGGTCTCCTCGCCGACCCGGAGTTCCGCAACATGGACCTCTCTTATATCAAGGGCTTCTTCTCCGGCGCCGCCCCCCTGGCCGCCGATACCATCCGCGACCTCAAGGAGCTCACCGGGGCCACCATCCTCGAGGTCTACGGCCAGACGGAGACCGCCCCCGTAGCCACCGTCACCCCCTGGGGAGGGGAGATCAAACCCGGCACGGTGGGCATACCCGTCCCGGACACGGACATAAAGATAGTGGACCTGGACACCGGGGAGCGCGAGCTGCCCCCGGGAGAGGCGGGCGAGATCATCATCTCCGGCCCCCAGTGCATGATGGGCTATTACAAGAAGCCCCAGGAGACTTCGGAGGCGCTCCGGGACGGCTGGGTGTACACGGGCGACATCGGCTTCTTCGACGATGACGGTTACCTCTCGGTGGTGGACCGTAAGAAGGACATGGTCATCGCGGGCGGCTATAACATCTACCCGGTGGAGATCGACAACGTGCTCTTCGACCACCCCAAGATCCTGGAGGCCTGCGCGGTGGGCGTGCCCGACCCCTACCGCGGCGAGACCGTCAAGGCGTTCATCGTGGTCAAGGAGGGAGAGTCCCTGAGCGAGGAGGAGGTCATCGCCTACTGTAAGGAGAACCTGGCTCCATACAAGGTGCCCACCCGGGTTGAGTTCGTGGACGAGCTCCCCAAGAGCGTGGTGGGAAAGATCCTGCGCCGCGAGCTGCGCGACCGCGAGCTCGAGAGACAGTCCCAAGGCTGACGCCAGGTTCGTCTTTCCGAGGCGCCGGCTCATGGCGGCCGAGGAAGGGGAGAGGGCGGGCCCGGATTTGAACACGCCTCACGTCTAGGGAGTCCAAACCTGTATCGCTTGAGACGGGCGGGATGGCGGGCCAGGTGTTGACGCCGCGCTCATGCCCATGTCTGGCTGTCCGTGTAACCGTTGTTCTCATGCCTGTATCCCACTCTCTTATGCCCAGCACGGAGGGAGCGGGAACCACGGCTTTCAACGCCGCACGGAACGTCAACCCTCATCTCATGCGCGGCGGGAGCGGGAGCAGAGGCGTGCTTCCCTCACGCCGGCGCCTCCCCATGGCGCTTAAAGCCCTCGGACACCGGGGCCGCCCGAGCCGGGGAGAGGCCGCTGCGCGTCCGTTTACAGCCCCGTTCGGCAGGACGATAATTATATAGGGGTCAGTATCCGTCACGGGCCGTTAGCGGAGCGGAGACGGAGTTCAGGAAAACGCTGCCTCGCGAATGAGCAGACAAGGGCAGAGTGCTCCATTCCGGCAAGAAGAACGGGCCCGTAAAGCGAAACCCGTCACGAAGAGACAGGGGCTGAGCGACCATGCGGGGGAAAGTAAGGCGCCAGCGAGGAGGCGGGGCGGACGAAGAAGGAGTGCGCCTGCACCCCTGGAGGTGGTTCGCAGCTTACCTCGCCGTGGCGGCGGCGGTCGCCGCGGCCGGCACCCTCTTCGCCCTTTATCTGCGCGCCGACGTGAGGCGCAGCGCCCAGGATGAGCTCTCCGCCGTGGCCGACCTCAAGGTGGGGCAGATCCGTAACTGGCTGGACGAGCGCCTCGGCGACGCCATGGCCGCCGTGGGAAGCCCCTTTTTCGCGCGCGAGGCGGCCCGCTTCCTGGCCGCGCCCGACGACCCAGAGCGGGCGGCGGAGCTGCTCTGCTGGATGCGGTCGCGCATGGAGAGCAACGGATACAGCGCCCTCTTCTTGCTGGACGCGGAGGGCAGGGGAGCCCTGGACCTCAACCCACGCGGGGAACCCCTGGGAGAATACGCCCGCGACCTCGCGCTCTCCTGCATGGCCGGAGGCGAGGTGGGCGTATCGGATCTCCACCGCGGCGAGGGCTACGGCGAGATCCACATGGACCTGGCGGCCCCGCTGCCGGCGGGAGCGGGCGGGGTTTCCGCCGGAGCGCTGCTCATGCGCATCGACCCCCGCGACTTCCTCTATCCCTTCATCCAGTCCTGGCCCACCCCCAGCGACACGGCGGAGACCCTGCTGGTGCGCAGGGAGGAAGACGAGGTGCTCTTCCTCAACGAGCTGCGCCACCGCGAGGAGACGGCTCTGGAGCTGAGGCTCCCCCTGGCCGATGAGGACCTGCCGGCGGCGCGGGCGGCGCGGGGAGAGGAAGGCGTCGCGGAGGGCACGGACTATCGTGGCGTGCGCGTCCTCTCCGCATCTCGCTCCGTGCCCTGCACGGAGTGGTACCTGGTGGCCAAGGAGGACACCTCGGAGATATATTCACCCCTGACCCTCCGCGTAGGCCTGGTGGTCGCCCTGACCTCCCTCCTGGTGCTCGTCCTGGGGGCGGCCATGGGTCTGGCATGGACGCGACGCCGGGTCCGGCTTTTACGGCGCCAGTACGAGCTGGAGGCGGAGCTGCGCGCCTCCGAGGAGATGTACCGGCTACTCTTCCTGCGCACCCCCATCGGCGTTTTCCACTACGGCAGGGACCTGGTGATCACGGACTGCAACGACCGCTTCGTGGAGATACTGAGGTCCTCGCGGGAACGCCTGGTGGGGCTGGACATGAACACCCTGGGAGACAGGAGAGTGCTCCCCGCCATCCGCGCCGCACTCTCCGGGGCCGAAGGGCTGTACGAGGGCCCCTACTCCGCCACCACCAGCGAGGCCCGCATCCACGTGTCCCTGCGCACCACACCGTTGAGAGACTCCGAGGGCACCATCATCGGCGGCGTGGGCATCGTGGAGGACATCACGGAGCGCCGTATCCTGCAGGAGAAGTTGGAGGAGAGGGAGCTCTTCCTGCGCCGCCTCACCGACAACATGCTGGACCTCATCAGCCAGATCGACGTGAACGGCAACTTCGTCTATCTCAGTCCCTCCAACGAGCGGGTGCTCGGCTACAGGCGGGATGAACTCCTCGGCCACAACGTCATGGAGCTGGTTCACCCCGACGACCTGCCGGCGGTCGCGGAAGCGTACGCCAGGTCCAACCGCGAGCTGGTGCCGGGCCAGGTCGAGTTCCGAGCGAAAAAGGCCGACGGCGCCTTCGTGTGGGTGGAATCGGTGGGGAACCCCCTTTTCAACGAGGCGGGAGAGCTCATCGGGGCCATCTTCGTCACCCGCGACATCACCGAGCGCAAACGCGCGGAGGAGCGCCTGGAGAGGCTCAACCGCTGCTTCCTGGAGCTGGGAGCGGATCCCCTGGAGAACATCGCCCGTATCGTGGACGCCGGAAGGGAGATACTGGAAGCGGATGCCATGCACTACACGCGCATGGTAGGAGGGAGGTTCTTCATCTACCGTACGGGGGAGGGAGGCGGCGGGTTCGAGCCCCTGGACGAGGAGCGCCACCGCCTGTGCCGCGAGATGATCGCCGAGGGCCGTGACCAGCCCGTCCTGGTAGAGGACCTCGGCGCCTCCGGGTACGCGGAATCTCTCCCCGGGGAGGAGGGGGGCGGCGCCGTATCCTGGTTCGCTTTTCCCGTGAGGGTCCACGGCGGGACGGTGGGGGCGCTGGGCATGCTGATCGGCGGCGGGCGGGGCATCGGCGGCGAGGCGCGCGATTTCGCTGGGCTGCTGGCCCGGGCCATCGCGGTGGAGGAGGAGCGCCTGGCCCACGAGGAGGAGCTAAGGGATTTCGTGGACATCGCCTCCCACGAGCTGCGCCACCCCATGACGGTGATCAAGGGGTACGCTTCCACCCTCCTCTCCTACTTCGACCGCATGGACGAGAGGGCCAGGCGCGAGGTGTTGGAGGACATCGAGCGAGGCGTGGACCGCCTGGAAAAACTTGTCTACCAGCTCCTGGACACTGCGCGCATCGAGCGCCGCAAGCTGGCGCTGAACTTGAAGGAGTCCGACCTGGTCCCAGTGGTGGAGGAAGTGGTGCGGGAGATGCGCCAGCGCATCCCCTCCGTTCCCATATCTCTGCGCGTCGCGGAGCCTCAGGGCGCGGTGAGGGTCGATGCCGAGCGCATCTCGCAGGTGCTGGTGATCCTCATCGAAAACGCCGTCAACTACTCCCCTCCGGGCGCGTCGGTGGAAGTGGAGGTATCCGGTGACGGTGAGGGAGCCGCGGCGGTGGCGGTGCTCGACCGCGGGTGGGGCGTGCCCGAGGAGGCACGCGAGAGGATCTTCGAGCGCTTCTACCAGGTAGGGGACGCCGCGCACCATTCCTCGGAGGGCATCGGCCTCGGACTGTATATCGCCCGCGAGATCGTGAAAGCCCACGGCGGGCGTATATGGCACGAGCCCCGCGAGGGAGGGGGATCGGTCTTTCGATTTACGCTGCCCTGAGTCGGCGAGGAGCGTACGCGTGCCTGCGCCTGGACCTCGCCGCGTCCGCCTCCTGCTCGCTCCGCCTCCGTCAAGGCGCATGCACCGTCGCGCTTCCCCACCTTCGGCGCGATCGCTTTCGCGATGCGCGACGGGCGCAGATGAAAACGTGCCGGGCCTATCCGTGGCGTGCTACCAGGTCGGCGGCGATGATGCCCGAGCCGATGGTGGTGGGTACGCCTCCACCCGGGTGAGTCGAGGCCCCCGCCAGATACAGCCCTTCCACGCTCTTCGACCTGGAGCGGGGACGGAAGACGATCTGAGCGCAGAGGTCCTGCTGCAGGCCGTAGATGGCCCCGCCGGGCGAGAGCAGGCGCCGCTCGTAATCCAGGGGGGTGATGACCTCCGCCACCTTCACATGTTCCGCCAGGCCTGGCACCGCCCTGCGGGAGAGATAGGACACGGCGTCCTCCAGGAATCGCGGCTTCTCGCGGTCCCAATCGGTGCCGCTCAGCGCGTAAGGCCCCATCATGATCACGTTTACGGCGTGGCATCCCTCCGGCGCCAGCGAGGGGTCCGACCTGGTCGGCCAGCATACCAGCCCGAACTGTTCCCGGGGAAGAAGGCCTTTCTCCAGGCGGTTCCACCAGTAGTCGTTCATCTCCTCGAAGGGAGCGGTGATGATGGTGTGGTGGGCCTCCAGCGGAGGCTCGTAGTCCACCCCCAGGCAGACCATCACCGCGGAGATGGAGGGACGGTAGCTCTTGATGCCGTAGCGCGCCAGGGGATGGAGGTGCTCCTCGTCCACCAGGTCCAGGTAGAGGGTCTTGGCGTTGACGTTGGAGACCACCGCCAGCGCGCTGATCTCGCTGCCGTCGGCCAGCGCCACGCCCTGCACACGGCGGTCGCGCACCAGGACCCGCTTCACCCTTGCGTTGAGACGCAACTCCATGCCGTGCCTCTCGCCGCAGCGGGCTAGGGCCTGGGGGATGGCGACCATGCCGCCGCGCGGGTACCACACCCCCTCGTGCTCGGTGTACCCGAGGATGGAGAACACCCCCGGGGCGAGCTCCGGCGGGAGCCCCACGTACCAGGACTGGAAGGACATGGTCTCCCTCACCCTGCTGCTCTTGAAGAACTTCCCCAGCACCTCCTGGTAAGAACCGGTAAAGAGGTCCCGGTATTTGAGCAGCCCGGGGCTGGCGCGGAAGATCCTCGCCAGGTCCGAGAAGGAGTTGACAGCGCTGGTGAAGAAACCCTTCTGGGTCTCCGCCAGGAAGCCCCCGGTGTAGCGCGCGAAATCCGGGTAATTCCCGCCATCCTCTTCCGAGAGGCGCGAGAGCGCCTCCACCGTCCCCTCCAGGGAAAGGGGTACCGTGACCTTGGCCCCGTCCCTGAGCACGCAGGAATACACGGGGTCGCAGGGGATGAGGTCCACCTCCTCCTGGAAGGTGGTGCCCAGGCGCCTGAAGGCCTCCTCGATGGAGTGGATGACCTCCACGATGGAGGCGCCCACGTCGAAGCGATAGCCCTCCCTCTCGAAGGTGGAACAGCAGCCCCCCACGCGGTCGCTCTGCTCCAACACCAGCACCCTGCGTCCCTCCCGGGCCAGGATGGCCCCCGCCGACAGGCCTCCTCCGCCGGCCCCGATGACGATGACGTCGTAATCAGGCATCTTCGTACCTCCTCGCGCTTCCCGGGAATCAGGCGTAGTAACGGCCCGGCAGGTACGGTACCTGCTTCAGGAGGTGCAGGATGAACCGCCTCCTGGATTCGTCCATGCGGCTGAAGGCGTAAGCGGCCGCCGCCGCGGCTACCGCCAGCACGCCCATGCTCTTTCCGACGCCTTTCTTCATCTCTACCTCCTTCTTCACCGTCCGCCGCCGGGTCCCGGCGGGCATGCACGTAAGCCGCCTCCCCTCTCCCCGCCTCGCCGCGACCGCCACCCTCAACCCTCACAGCGTTCGACGAGCCCGGCAGCGATGATCCCCGAGGCCACCACCGACGGCAGCCCGCCCCCCGGATGGGTGGATGCCCCCGCGAGGTACAGCCCCTTTATGTACCTGGACCTGGCCGCCGGCCTGAACACCGCCGAGGAGGGGAGGTCCATGTCCAGCCCCAAGATGGCGCCCTCGGGGGTGAGCAGCCAGCGCTCGTAGTCCCTGGGGGTCAGCACGTCCATCACCTCCACGTGGTCAGCGAGCCCCGGGATGGCCCTCTCGCTGAGCATCCGGAGCTGCCTCTCCCCGTAGGCCTCCTTGTCCCGGTCCCAGTCCAGCTCCCTCAGGTGATAGGGTCCGGAGAGGACGATATTGAGCACGTGGCGACCCTCGGGAGCCATGGAGGGGTCGGAAAAGGTGGGAAAGCATACCAGGCAGTACGGCTCCTTCGGCAGCATGCCCTTCTTCATATCCCCGAACCAGTAGCGGTTGGACTCCTCCATGGAGACGGTGACGATGTTGTGGTGGGCCTCCAGGGGCGGCCGGTAGCTGAGCCCCACGTTGATCATGGGGGCGGAGGCGGAAAGCCGGTAGCTCCTGATGCCGTACCTCGCCAGCCATGGCAAGTGCTCCTCGCCGATCTTCTCCAGGTAGAGGGTTTTTGCGTTGATGTCGGAGACCACCACCGGCGCGGTCACCTCCGTCCCGTCCGCCAGGGTCACTCCCTGTACGCGGCGGTCACGCACCATCACCTTCTCCACCCGCTGCCTCAGGCGAACCTCCATGCCGTATCTCTCCCCGCAGCGCCGCAGGGCCTCGGGGAGGGCGATCATGCCTCCCCGGGGGAAGAAGACCCCCTCGTGCTCGGCGTAGGAGAGGAAGGCGAAGATACCCGGCGCAAGGGCGGGGGGCTGCCCGCAGAACTTCCCGGGATAGGAGAGCGAGTCCAGGACCCGCTCGTCCTTGAAATAACCCCGCATGACCTCCTCTAAGGAGCGGTTGAAGAGGGGGAGGAACCTGAGCAGGTGGGGGTCCTTCATCATCACCCTGGCCATGTCCGCCATGCCGTTCATGGGGCTGAGGAAGAACCCCTCCACGGCAGTGCGCATGAAATCTCCCACGTAGCGCGCATATTCCAGCCATGCCCCGGCGTCCGCGGGAGATATGCGGGAGATCACCTCCGCCTTGGCCTCGATGGAGGCGGGATAGGCGAGGCGCGATCCGTCCTGGAAGATGATGCCATATACCGGGTCGCAGGGCTCCAGCTCCACCTCCTCCCCCAGGCGCGTCCCCAGCCTCTCGAAGGCGATCTCGAAGGGGCGCAGGATCTCCAGGATGGTGGCGCCCACGTCGAAACGGAAGCCCCCGCGCTCATAGGTGGAGCAGCATCCGCCGATGTTCGCGCCCTGCTCCAGCACCAGCGTCCGGCGGCCCTGCCTCGCCAGCAGCGCTCCCGCGGTGAGGCCCCCGAGCCCCGCCCCGATGACCACGACGTCGTAATCCGGCATCTTTCGACCTCCCCCCTTACAGGTCAGCTCTCTCTTCCCCCATCCTATATATCCCGGCAGCCTCACGCGCCCGCCGGACCCCGACCCCTCTTTCGCGCGGCGCTCCGGCCTTGCCCCATTCCTGAACCGCGAGCGGGGTTCCCGCGGCGGCGCTCCCCGTCCGGCGGCCCGCTGTCCCGGCCCGGGAGACTCGCCCCTCAGTAGCTGCTGGGCTCCTGGGAGATCCCCAGCATCTCCCGCGCCTGCTGCGGGGTGGCCACCTCGCGGTTGAGCTCGTGCGCTATGCGCACCATCCTCGCCACCAGCTCGGCGTTGCTCTTCACCTTCTTGCCGCGGGAATAGTAGAGGTTGTCCTCCATGCCCACACGCACGTGCCCTCCCAGGAGCACCGACATCACGGTCATGGGGAGTTGGAAGGGCCCCACCCCGATGGCGAAGAAGATGGACTGCGGGGGCAGCTCGTCTATGAGAGAGAGCAGGTTCTTAGGGGTGGGGAAGGAAGAGGTCTGGAAGCCCATGACGAACTGGATGTCATAGGGCGGGTCGATGAGCCCCTGCGCTATGAGGTCCTGCACCACCCAGTACATGCCCGGGTGGTAGAGCTCCATCTCCGGTTTGATGCCCTTCTCCTTCATGGTCTTGGCGTAAAGGCTTATGTCGGCGTAGGAGTTGGGGATGCAGCGGTCATAGACCATGGCCGGGCGGGGGCTGGGGATGGGTTCCGCCCTCTCGCGCAGGGGGACCTTGAGCACGAAGGGCCCCAGGTTGAGCGAGCACAGCTCGGGGTTGGCGTAGATGCTCGCCATGCGCTGCTCGGTGGTCAGCTCGGGGCCTCCCCCCGTGGTGTTGTTGATGATGATGTCCGGGCACCTGTCGCGGATCATGGCGTTGATGCGCAGGTAGTCCTCGGGGTTGCTGGAGGTCATCCACCACACCTCGGGATTGCGAGCGTGCACGTGCACGATGCTCGCGCCCGCCTTGTAGGCCTCGTAGGTCTGCTCCGCCTGTTCCTCCGGCGTCTCGGGAAGGTTCTCGTTGGCCTCCTTCCCCTCCACTCCCCCCGTGATGGCCACGGAGATGATGAGCGGCGGCAGACCCTTCCTGGTCCGGCTCATCCACTGGTAGGGGTCGCGGTAGTCCCACATGTAGTCATCGGGGTTCATCGCCTGCCTCCTTTTTCTTTATTCCCTAAACCCTGCCGTGCACCTGACTCGCATGAACACGTGCCAGGCCTGGACCTCCCTGCGCTCGCCTCCGGCTCGCTCCGCCTCCGTCCAGGCACAGGCACCGTTGCGCCTCCCTTCGGTCGGCGCAATCGCTTTCGCGATGCGCGGCGTGCGCAGATGAACACGTGCCAGGCCTGGACCTCCCTGCGCTCGCCTCCGGCTCGCTCCGCCTCCGTCCAGGCACAGGCACCGTTGCGCCTCCCTTCGGTCGGCGCAATCGCTTTCGCGATGCATTCTTTCGGAAGGTCATACTTTTATACGGAGGTTGGTGAGGGGGAAGCTCATGCAGGGGTGGATGAAGCCCGCCTTCTCGTCCACCCAGCGCTTGAGCACCCGCCCCGGTACGAACACCTCGCCCTCCAGCAACCGGGTGCGGCAGACGGTGCACTCCCCGGAGCGGCAGATGGCCTCCACCACGATACCCGCCCTTTCCAGGGAGTTCATGAGCGGCTCGCCGCACCGCGCCTGCAGGGTCTTGCCGGTGCGCTCCTCCACCACCTCGAAGACCGCGTCCGGGTCCGCACCCGGCCATCCTGGCTCGGTGGTGATGTCCTGGGGCGGCCCGTAAGCCTCGCGGCGTATCCTCCTCCTGGGCACGCCCAGGGAGAGAAGGGCCTCCTCGCAGAGAACGTACATCTGGGCGGGCCCGCAGAGGTAGAAGGTCTTGCCCTGCACCTCCCCCACCAGGGAGGAGATCATCTGCGCGTCCAGTAGACCGCACAGACCCGACCAGCCCTGCGGCGGCTCCGAGATCACGTAGTCCACCTTGAGCCCGGGGACCTTTTTCTCCAGCTCCTTCATCTCCTCCCCGAAGATGATGTCGCCGGGGTCCTTGCTGCCGTAGATGAGGTGCATCTTGAGGTCCGAACTCTTCTCAGCCGCCTCGCGGATGATGGAGGCGAAGGGGGTTATGCCGGAACCCCCCGCCAGAAAGACCAGGTCGTCGGTGTCCATGGCGGGCTCATGGAAGAAGCTCCCAAACGGCCCCGTGGACTCGAAACGGTCCCCCGGCTTCACTTCGTCCAGCAGGTATTCGGACACGAAGCCTCCCCGGGTGCGCCGCACGGTGATGTCCCAGTAATCCCTGCCCGGGGGCGAGGATATGGAATAGGGGCGGGAGGTGAGCACCCCGCCCACCCGGCAGAAGAGGTTCACGTACTGGCCGGCCCGGAACCACGGCAGCTCCCCCTCCGCGGCCTTCATGCGCAGGGTCTTTGATGTGGGGGTCTCCTCGATCACCTCCGCCACCTCGAGCTGCACCCGGTCGGGATGCAGTCCGGCCAGGGCCCGCTCCAGGCGCACTGCGGGGCTGTCGGGGAGCTCCTTTCCCTCTACCTGTTTCTCCATCTCTTTGCGGAGTCTTTCCAGGGTCTCCGGCTTGGGTCCCCCCGCCTCCATGTCCTCCAGCACCTTGCGGGAGGTGAGGAAGCCGGAGTAGAGCGAGGGTTCGTAACCGCCCCCGATGTTCACCCATGCCCCCGAGAAATAGAGGCCCTCCACGGGACCTTGGGCGGGCATGCGCACCAGCCCGGTCCCGGCGAAGGTCTCGTCGAAACCGATGATGCTGCCGCCCACGTTGCGCGAGTACCTGATGTTGGTCAGGGGGGTGGCCACCTCGATGACCTCGATGTGGTCGCGCAGCCCGTGGGCCACCTTCTCCGCAAGGTCCAGCACCCTCTCCGCCGCCTGTTCCTTGGCCTCAGCGTACTGGGAGGGGTGCAGCCTCATCCAGGGCTCGGCGAAGGCGATGTAGGTGCACACCAGGGAGGATGTCCCCGGCGGCGAGAACTCCGGGTCCACGGTGTTGTAAGCGGTCACCGCGATGTCCGAGGGCAGGAGGGTCTCCCCTCTCTTCACCCTCAACCAGTTGCCGTCCACATCGTAACCGTCGCTGTAGAAGGTCTCGTGGTGCCCGAGGCCGAGGTCGCGGTAGTCGCAGTCCACGCCCAGGTAGAGGTTGACCGTGGAGGCCCCTCCGCTCCAAGCCCCCAGGCGCTTGAGATACCATTCCGGCACCTTCTCGCGCCCGATGAGCTCCAGGCAAGCCACGTAGGGGTTGGCGTTGCTCACCACCACGGGACAGAGGATCTCCGTGCCGTCCTGCGCCACCACGCCCCTGACTCTGCCTCCCTCGACCAGGATGCGGCGGGCGCCGTTGCGCAGCCAGACCTCGCCTCCCATGTCCTCGATGGAGTCCATGAAGGCCTGTGAGAGGGCTTGGCTCTTGCCTTTTATGTGCCAGGGGCCGAAGCGCAGGTAGCTCACGGTGCCCAGGGCGTAGGTGAGGAAGGAGAGCGCGGAGGGATTGTTGCAGTAGTACCCGCAGAGGACGTTGAACACCGTGCAGGCGCGCTCGTCCTTGATGAACTCGTCCATGACCTCCTTGAGGCTCTTGCCGAAGTATCTGATGAGGTTGGGGAACTCCTCCTGGTGCTCCATGACCATCTTCATGCCCACGCGGTTGGCGCGCAGCGCCTCTTCGGCGTACTTGAACATCAACTCGGTGAAGTCCCTTATCCCCTCGGCGTCTGCCGGGAAGTACTCCGTGAGAGCGGCGATGAAGTTCTCCTTGCCGATGGGCACCACCACGTCCACGTCGGGAAGCACGCAGCGGTAGAACTCGGGGATGGGCAGGAACTCCACCCGCCTCGCCACGTCCACCTCGTTGAGCAGCCTCCACAGGGGACCGGGGTTCTTCTCGTCCCCCAGCCCCGAGAGCTCGTGCAGGGAGATCTCGAACTCGAAGCGCCCGCGCACGAAGGAGGACGCGTAACCCCCGGGAACGTAATGGCGCTCCAGGACGAGTACCTTCTTCCCCGCCTTGGCCAGGAAGGCCGCTGAGGCCAGGCCGCCCAGGCCGGCCCCGATCACTACGGCATCGCAATCATTCATGTGTGATCCCTCCCCTTCTCTCTCAGGACGACAGGAGGCGGGCCAACCTGCCCGCGGCCTCCTCTGCCTGCGCGACCATATTCTGTATCGCTTCCTTCACCGTCACGATGTCGTGGAGCACTCCCACGCTCTGGCTGCAGGCCAGCACGCCCAGGTCCACCTCGCCCCTCTCCAGCATGCCGCGGGTGTTGGACCCGGCCACGATGGCCAGGATTTCCTGAAAATCGGCGCCCTCCCTCTCCAGCTCCGCCGCCCTCTCCGCCGCCCGGTTTCTCAGCACGCGGATGGTGTTGTGCACCGACCCCAGCAGGGGCACGGTGTCCTCCTCCCCCGCCGCGAGCAGGCTCTCCTTCACCGCCGCGCTCATGGGGCACTCCCGCGTGAGCAGGAGCCTGGTGCCGATGAGCACCCCCTCGGCCCCCAGGCTCAAGGCGGCCAGCATCCCCCGTCCGTCCACGATGCCCCCCGCGGCGATGACCGGTATGTCCAGGACGTCCACCGCTCGCGGGACCAGGGAGAGGGTGGCCACGGGCCCGATATGCCCCCCGCCCTCGTAGCCGAAGAGGGTGACGGCGTCCACCCCCGCCTTCTGAGCGCTCAGGGCGTGGCGCACGCTCACGCACTTATGCATGAGCCTGAGGCCTCCCTCCCTGAGCATGGCCACCAGGTCCTCCGGGGGACGGTTGCCGCTGAACTCCACCGCCGTCACCCCTCCCTCCTCCAGGATCACCTCGGCGTAGAGCCGGTTGTCGATGGGGCGCAGGGCGGGGAAGAGGTTGAGGTTCACGGCGAAGGGCCTGTCGGTGAGCCCCTTGAGGCGGCGCAAGGCGGCGCGAAACTCCTCCTGGGTGGGGAACATGGCCGAGGACATGATCCCCAGCGCCCCCGCCTCGCAGACCGCGGCGGTGAACTCCGGCCCCGTGATCCACTGCATGCACCCGCCGATCACCGGGTACTCGATCCCGAAAAGCTCGGTTATGCGCGTCCTGAACATCCCGCCTCCGTGAACGCCATGTCCTCCTCCTTATCCGTCTCGTCCGACCGCAGCCCGGTCCGACACATCATGCCGGAAACTCCTCCTTGAGCACGTGCTTGAGTACCTTCCCGCTGGGATTCCTCGGCAATACGGGGACGAAATACACCACCTTCGGCCGCTTGAAGCCGGGTAGCGCTTCGCGGCAGAAGGCGAGGATCTCTTCCTCCGTCGCCTCCTCCCCCGGCTTGAGCACCACGGCGGCGTGGATCTTCTCCCCCCACTGCGGGTCCGGCAGGCCGAACACCGCCGCCTCGGCCACCTTGGGGTGCCCGAGCAAGGCGTCCTCCACCTCCTTGGCGAAGACGTTCTCGCCCCCCGTCTTGATCATGTCCTTGAGGCGGTCCACGAAATAGAGGAAGCCTTCCTCGTCCCTGCGCACGATGTCCCCGGTGTGCAGCCAGCCGTCGCGGAAGGTCTTCTCCGTCTCGTCCTCCCGCTTGTAGTAGCCCTTGATGACCGCGGGGCCCTTGAGCAGCAGCTCGCCTATCTCCCCCGGCGGGACCTCCTCGCCCGCCTCGTTCACGATGCGGTAGTCCAGCAGGGGGTTGACCACGCCGATGGAATCCGGCTTGCGGAAGGCGTTGTCGGGATAGAGCACGGTGGCGTTGCCTCCGCTGGACTCCGTCAGCCCGTAGGTGTAGTAGAGGCGCGCGCTGGGCATGTGCTGGAGGACCGCCTTCTTCAGCTCGTCCGGGAAGGTCGCCGCGGCGGTTGCGAAGACCCGCACCGAGGAGGCGTCGTAGGCCATGGCCTCGGGCACGCTCATGATCCACCCGAAGAGGAAGGGGGGCACCACGATGGACAGGGTGACCTTTTCCTCCTGGATGGCTCGCATGTAGGCGACGGGGTCGAAGCGGTGCTGCAGCACCACCGTGGCTCCCGCCGCCAGCAGGGGGTGCAGGCAGTTGTTCTGGATGACGTGGAAGAGGGGGAGGACCTGGATGCCCACGTCGTCGGGGCGTATCCCCAGGGCGCTGATGGTGGTGTAGATGGCGCAGAGGGCGTTGAGGTGGGAACACATGGCCAGCTTGGAGACCCCGGTGGTCCCTCCCGTGCAGAGGAAGCAATATATGTCTTCGGGGAGCACCTCCACCCCCGGCTCGTCCTCGCCCCCGCCCCGGAGGAGATCCTCGTAGTCGAGGGTGTCCCGGGGGAGTTCTCCGCCTATCTGCACGTAATGCCCGACCTTCTTCAACTGCGGCCTCATCCCCTCCACCGCCGCCGCGAAATCTGGGTGGTAGAAGAGGATCTTCGCGTCGGAGAGGTCGAGGAGGTACTGGATGTCGGGCGGCGAGAGCCTGGACATGACCGGGAAGAAGACGATGCCGGCTTTGGCGCAGGCGTAGTTGAGCTCCACCATGGCCGGGACGTTCTCGGTGAGGATCGCCGCCTTGTCGCCCTTGCCCAGCCCGAGGGACATGAGGGCGCTGGACAGGCGGTTGATGCGGCCGTTGAGCTCCCTCCAGGTCCACCTCCTGTCCTCGAAGACCAGGGCGGTCTTGTCGGGGAACTGGACGGCGTTCCTCGCGGGGATGTTGCCGATGTTCATGTTATCCCCTCCCATCGCCTCGTTGGCCCCGCGCGCCCTGGCGGCCGCGGAAACCCGCTGCCTGTTCCTTATCCCTCCTGCTTGCGCATGCTCTTCTCGAAGAAGCGCTTGACGTCCTCGCGGTGCTCGGGGGCGAGCACCGCGAGAGACTGCACGTGCGCCTCCAGCTCCAGCAGGGTCTTGAGATCCACCTGGTGGCTGGTGTTGAGCATGCGCTTGGTCATGGCCAGGATGTTGGGAGAGCGTCCCGCCATCCTCTCCGCCAGCTTCATGACCTCCCCGGAGATCTCCTCATGGGGGACCACCTTGTTGACCAGCCCCAGCCTGAGCGCCTCCTCCGCCTCCACCACCCTCCCGGTGAGGGCCAGCTCCTTGGCCTGCGCCAGGCCGATGCGGTGGGCCAGGAAATAGGCGGAGCCGAAATCGGGGACGATGGAGAGCTTGACGAAGCTGAGATAGAAGCGGGCGCGCTCGGTGGCGTAGGTGATGTCCGAGGCCATGGCCAGCCCGAACCCTCCCCCCACTGCCCAGCCGTCCACCTCGGTGATGACCGGCCTGGGTCCCTCGTGCAGCTCGTAGATGAGGCTGCCCATGTCGCGCATGCTGTCGCGCATGAAGACGGGGTCCATCTTGTCCCCCATGATGGTGAGGTCGGCGCCCACGGAGAAGTTGCCTCCCTCCCCCCGGATGACGATGACCCGCACCTCCTCGTCGTCGAGGATCCCGCGCATCTTCTCCAGCATGGGATACAGGAGGCTCGTGCCCATGGCGTTCATCATGGGGCCGTTCATGGTGCAGCGCGCCACGCCGCCCTTCTTCTCCACTATGAAGGTCTCCTCTTCCATGTCATCTCCTCCCGCAGGCCTCGGTACCATGCGCCATTATCACGGCCCTTACGGCTTCCCGCGCCGGCCAGCGCCCCGGCCGCCGGCCTCGTGTCCCGCGGCGGCCCGGCATGGGGTCAAACACACCCCCGCCGTGCCGGCGCCGGCGCTCCGCGACCTCAAGGCCTTTCCAGCAACTGGAAATACCTGATGTCCAGCATGCTTCCCGTTCGTTCCTCCTCGAAGACCGCCTTCACCCGCGCCCCCACCCTTATCTTGGCGGGGTCGGTCTCGTCCAGGAAATGCAGGAGATAGGTGTCCGCGCCGTCCAGCTTGATCGCCGCGTAGCCGTAGGGCACCGGCTTCTGTTTCCCGGTGGCGGGGTCCACGAAGCCGAAGCTGACCACGGTATAGGTGATGATCCCTCCCTCGTCGGACACCGGCACCAGCTCGGTGAGCTCCACGAAACAGGGCCCGCAGACGCGGCGGGGAGGCATGTAGACCTTGCCGCACCGGGGACACCTGATGCCCACGAACCGCTTGTTGTCCCTGAGCTCGGTGAGGAACTTCGAGCCGTATATCCCCGCCGACCAGCGGAAGGGCTGCTCGGCCTCGCCGCTCTCCACGGTGATGAGTTGCTTCTTCTCCTCGTTCATGCCCGTCACCCCCTGACCTTCTCCGGCTTTTCCGCCCCGAACAGCAGGATGTCCGACCAGAAGCAGCCGCCGAACCCCGTGGCCAGGGCCACCTTCACCTCGGGCACCTGGCGGTCTCCCGCTCGACCCTGGATCTGCCAGGCACACTCCGCCACCCGGATGAGCCCGGTGGCACCGATGGCGTTGGAGCACAAAGGGCCACCCGAGGGGTTCACGGGGCACTTGCCCCCCATGTCGGTGGCGCCGGAGCGCACCAGGGCCGGCCCCTCACCCCGCCCGCAGAAGCCCAGCGCTTCCATATAACGCAGGCCGGCGAAGGAATAGGGCAGGTACAGCTCGGCCACGTCGATCTGCTCCAGGGGGTCGGTGATGCCCACCTTGTCGTAGAGCTCCCTGGCAGACCATTCCATGGCCGGGAACCACCAGCCGTTCTCTATGGCCTGGTTTACGTAGGGATCGCTGGTATAGGCCCAGAGATGGCGGTCGGCGACGCCAAGGACCCAGGCGGGTTTCTGGGGCGAGTCTTCTGCCGCGTTCTCGGAGGCGAAGACCACCGCGCAGGCACCGTCGGTGCGTGGACACATGTCGCCCATCTTCACCGGCCAGGAGAGGTAGGGCGACTTCAAGACGTCGTCGATGGTGAGGTTGATATGCAGGTGGGCATAGGGGTTGTTGAGGGCATGCGTGCGGTCGCGCACCGCCACGTAGGCGGCGTCCTCCTCTGTGGCACCGGTGAGATGCATGTACTGCGTGGCCTCCAGGGCCAGGCCCGCCACCGCGCCCGCGAAGATGGGCCGGTCCCAGAAGGGGTCGAAGGCGGTGATGATGGCGCCAGTGGTGTCGGATTCCGAGTTCTTCTCCCAGCCGATGGCCAGCACGCGGTCGAAGAGCCCCGAGGCCACGTGGTAGTACGCCGCCATGGCCACGGTGCTGCCGGTGGTGCCGCCGGTGGTGAGCTTCATGATCGGCTTCATGAGCGCTCCGCTCCCGTCCACCGACCAGGTGTCCACGTAGTTGATGCCCTCGAAGTGGTCCATGTTGCCTATGACCACGGCGTCGATGTCCCTGCGGGTCATGCCCGCGTCGTCCAGGGCCATGCGCACCGCCTCGTTGATGAGCTCCTGCCCGTTGACGTCGGGGCGCGAGGAGCGCTGCTTGGTCATGCCCACTCCGACTACCGCCACTCTCTTTCCCATCACTTCTCACCCCCCAGGACCCAAACGCAGTGCGACTGCCCGCAGGGGCCGTTGATGCCGTGGGCCACCGCGGTCCTCACCCCGTCCACCTGGCGCTCGCCGGCGTCGCCGCGGACCTGCAGCACGCACTCGATGACGCGGTTGAGGCCCGCCACCAGCACCGGGTTGCCGGAGAGGCACCCGCCGGAGACGTTCACCGGCAGGCGACCGCCGGGCGCGGTGTCCCCGGAGGCGGTGAGCTTCCCGCCCTCGCCCCGCGCGCAGAACCCCAGTCCCTCCAGCCACATGAGCTCCATGTAGGTGAAGGCATCGTAGAGCTCCACCAGGTCCACCTCCCGGGCGGGATCGCCGATGCCCGCCATGGCGTAGGCCTTCCTCGCCGCCTCCTCCAGGGCGCGCACGTCGGAGAGGTCGCGGTCTCCCAGGTGGTAGGCGTCGCTGCAGTAGGCCACCCCTTTGACCCATACAGGCTTCGCGGCGAGCTTCTTCGCCCTCTCCTCCGAGGCGAGGATGACGGCGGAAGCACCGTCGGAGACGGGGCAGCAGTCCAGCAGCTTGATGGGGTCGGCGATATAGGGCGAGGCCAAAACCTGCTCCACCGTCAGCTCCAGGGGGAGCTGGGCCACGGGGTTGGCGAAGGCGTTGCGGTGGTTCTTCACCGAGACCAACGCGCACTGCTCCTCGGTAATGCCATATTTTTCCATATAAGCCCGGGCTTGCAGGGCCGACGAGCTCACCGCCTCGATGCCCAGGAAGCGCTCGTATAAGGGGTCGAACATGGCGTTGGTGATCAGCGGCATCTGGCTCTCCGAGCCCTTGTGGTGTACGCAGACCAGGGTGGTCCCGAAGCTGCCGGAGAGGATGCGCATGAGCCCGTAGGCGGCCCCGAAGGTGCCGTCCCCCTCCACGGTGGAGACGTTCTTGTCGAAGGAGCCGCAGGCATCCTGGACGGCCATGGAGGAGATGGTGCGCCCGTCGAAGAAATCGTTGGACACCGTGATGACGTTGTCCACCTCGGCTATCTCCATGCCCGCGTCGTCCAGGGCTTTGCGCGTCGCCTCGTAAACCAGGTCGGCGTATCCGTCCGCCTTCCGCTCGCGGCGCATCTCCGTCATCCCCACGCCCACGATGGCCACGGGTTCCATTCAGCTCACCCCCTTCGTGGGACGGAAATACCTCACGTCGAGGATCCTGCCCTCCCTCTCGTCCGCGAACACCGCCTCCACGCGCATGCCCGTCGCCAGTCCGCCTTCCTCGAACTCGTAGAGGAGGTGCAGGAAGCCCGTATCGGCCCCGTCGAGCCTGATCACCCCGTAGCCGTAGGGCAGAGGCAGGGGAGCGAGCTGGGGGTGCTGCCTCCGCACCACGGTGTAGGTCTCCAGGGTCCCCGCCGATCCCAGCTCCACCCATTCCGAGCACTCGGCGAAGCAGTCCGGGCAGTTGCGGCGCGGTATATGATAGACCTTGCCGCAGGCCCCGCATTTCGTGCCCAGGAACTTCCTCTCGTCGCGCAGGGACTCGAAGTAACGCGTCCCCACCTCGCCCGCGAACCAGCGGTAGGGCACCTTGATGCGCCCCTCCATCACCACCAGTTCCTGATCCTCGCGCCAGTCTCCCATCTCCACGCTCCTTCCTTTCCCCAAGAAGCCGTTTTCATCATCCCGGGGGCCTGCCGGATTCTCCCAGTCGGGGTCAGTTCTCCGTTTTCCTGCCCTCGCGGACCTCAGCGCCCCGCCGCTACCGTGTCCCGCGAGGCCGGCGTCAGCGGCGACACCTCGCCCTAGGCGGTCGCGGGCTCGCGTTTTCTCGCCGCCCGCACCGGCTTGCGGCTCGCCCGTTCCTTGAGGCAGCCCTTCATGACGAGGTCGAAGAACATGCCGGCGATCTCCTCGGCGCTGAACTTTCCCTCCGGGCTGTACCAGTCGAAGAGCCAGTTGCACATGCCGGAGATGGCCCGCACCACCATGGGCACCTCCATCTCCCGGAAGAGGCCCGTCTCGATGCCCTCCTGCAGGAGCTGCCGGTAATAGTCCTGGTACTCGCGGCTGAGGGAACGGATGAACCTCCGCTTCTCCTCCGGAAGCTCGCTCTCCTCGGCCAGGTAGACGGTGGTCATGTCGCTGTTGGCGGAGAACATGCTCACATGCCAGGTGAGCAGCTTCTTCAGCTTTTCCTCGATGCCCGCGTCCTCGGCCATGATCTGCTTGGCACCCTCGATGAGCTGTTCCACCGCGGACTCGCAGATGGCGTAGAGGAGGTCGTGCTTGGTCTTGATGTAGTAATAGAGGGCGGGCTTGGTCACGTTGAGCTCGTAGGCGATGTCGTCCATGGTGGTGGCCCGGTAGCCTTTCTCGCGGAAGAGGCGGGCCGACACCGCCAGGATCTCGTCCCATCGCGATCTGTTCATATGATGCCTCCGCTTTCCTCAGTACAGGCCCATGGTGGTGGCGATGATCTCCCGCATGATCTCGTCGGTGCCGCCGCCGATGCGCGCGATGCGCATGTCCCGCCATGCCTTCTGCGCCGGATATTCCATCATGTATCCGTATCCCCCCATGATCTGGAGGGCCTCGTCCGTAACCTGGAAGGCCACGCGGGTGCCGATGAGCTTGGCCATGGAGATCTCCTTCACCGGGTACTCGCCCTTGTCATAACGCCAGGCGGTGATGTAGGCGAGGGACTTGGCGGCCTCCAGCTCGGTGGCTAGATCGGCCACGCGGTGGGCGATGGCCTGGTTCTTGATGATAGGCTTTCCGAACTGCACCCGTTCCCTGGCGTAGTCGATGGCCTGCTGCAGGGTGACCTCGGCGATGGCGATGACCGCCACCGCCACGATGAGCCGCTCTCCCTGCAGCTCCCACATGATGTTGTAGAAGCCCCTGCCTTCCTCCCCCAGGAGGGCGCCCTCGGGGATGACCATGTCCTCGAAGAAGATCTCCGCCGTGTCGCTGGACCACTGTCCCACCTTGTCCAGCTTGCGGGAGACCACGTATCCCGGGGTATCCGCGTCCACCAGGAAGATGCTCATGCCCTTGTAGCCCTTCTTCTCCCGGTCGGTGCGGGCAAGCAGGGTCATGAAGTCGGCGCGGTAGCCGTTGGTGATGAAGATCTTGTTGCCGTTGACCCTCCATCCGCCGTCGATCCTCTCGGCGAAGGTCTTGACGTTGGAGACGTCCGAGCCCGCCTCCGGCTCGGTGATGCCCAGGCAGGCGATCTTCTCGCCCTTTATGGCGGGCACGAGGTATCTCTGCTTCTGCTCCTCGGTGCCGAAGGCGAGGATGGGGGGCGTGGCCATGCCGATCTGCACCGCCACCCCCGTGTTAACCCCGAAGGACCCGCACTTGGCCAGCTCCTCCATGAGCACCACGTTGGTGAAATAGTCGCCGCCGCCGCCGCCGTACTCCTCGGGAAAATGCAGGCCTAGGTACCCCAGCTCCCCCAGGCGCTGGAAGACCCAGTTGGGGAAGAATCTCTCCTCCTCCCAGGCGTCCGCGTTGGGGACGAGCTCCTTGTTCACGAAATCGCGCACGCTCTGGCGCAGCATCTCGTGTTCGGCGGTGAAGAACAGGTTCTCGGCCATGGTCCCTTCCTCCTTCGGGCTCAATGCAAGATACGACTCAAGTCTCACCGTGCTTCCAGCGGAGCAAGGTATGCGCGTGGCTGCGGCAGGCATTCCTCCGTGTCCCGGACCGGCGGCGGACGTACAACCCTCTGCCACCGTGTTTACTTAACGTTCAGTAAGTAACCTTATGCTACGACGGTTTTGCGCCCCTGTCAACCCTCCCCCGCTCTTTTTCCGCCCTGCCCCGGCCATTCGTCGCCCTGCCCCGGCCGCATTTTTTCCGCCTCTCTCCGCGCGAGGGACAAGGAACGGTTTTCATGTCTTGCCGTCGCGGCTATTTCGCCTCTCCCGGCGTGCGGGGGGCGGGGGAGATGTCCCATGTCCGGGGCTGACCCCATGTCTGGTCTGCCTAGGTTCAGAAACATGGTGGACACCCCCTATACTTGCTTTGTAGTAAAAAAAGCAGAGCAAGGAGGTGTCCAAATGAAGGGTTCACTTGGAACCACTACAAGTATCTACCACACCAGGCTTCCGGGCAGGCGAAGACTTGAGAGAATGGCCAAAATGGTGGATCTATCGAAAGAGGCCAGGGTAAGGCTTACCTGGATCGGGCATTACAAGAAGTACGGAAACGCAAGCGTCACCGCAAGAAGATTCGGAATATCAAGGAGTACCTTGTACAAGTGGGTAAAGAGGTATATCGAAAGGGGCCCCATGGGCTTGGAGAGCCTCTCCCGGGCGCCCAAAAGGAAAAGGGCTTCCACCGTCCCCTGGCATCAGGTGGAGCTCATCGTGGCCATAAGAAAGGAGCATCCCTGCTGGAGCAAGCACAAGATAGCAGTTATCCTGGCGAGGGATCACGGGATAACCCTCTCCTCTTCCACTGTGGGAAGGATCTTGAAGAGAAAGGGGCTCTACAACCAGAGGATCTCGCGCAAGAAGGCAAAGGCCGCCAAGCGACGCATACGGCGCTTAAGAGCGGAGAAATGGACGGGTAAAGCCTTTCCCGGCTTCCTCGTCCAGATAGACACCAAGCACTTGAGGTTCGGGGGGAAGAAGTTCTATCAGTTAACGGCCATAGACTGTTTTTCCCGCATCTCCTTCTGCCGCGTCTACTCCTCTGCCGGTTCTGCCTGTGCCCGGGCCTTCC
>JACIXD010000016.1 GCA_014360645.1 Actinomycetota bacterium
AGTAACGGGAGAGGGGGACTCTGGCGAGCTCCGGGGCATAGAGAAGGGAGTAGGTGGTCACGAAGTGTATCCTTCTGTGTTCGTCGATCACCGCGTAGTTGGCACCCGAGTTCATGCCCTTGTCCATGACCAAGGTGAGCCTCTCCTTGGTGCCTGCCAGGCCCTCGACTATGGGGAAGAACTCGGAGATCACGGAGGAAAAGAGGCGGGAGTCGTGCAGGTTGCCGGGGTAGGCGCACCACCACAGGGGAAGGCCTGATTCCCTCTCCACCAGAAGCCCCAGGCCCACCTGGCGGAGGTGGTGTTTCCCCTCCTTGTTGTGTCCCCGCTTGGCCAGTTCGGAAGGCGTACGCGTGGCCATGTAGGTGTAGTAGTTGGTGGTGTCGAAGAGCAGGCAGTCGGCCCGGGGCTCCTCCAGCTCGGCCATCCCCTGAAAGAAGCGCCGGCTGATCTCGGAAAGCTCATCCTCTCCCACCCGCTCCCACTTCTCCCAGTAGCGCTGGCTTGAGAGCTGAGATAGGTCCACCGGCCTTATCTGATGCACCGCGGTCCGTGCGTACCATTCCGGAAGGGCACGCTTGCTCTTCGCCTCAACCATGCGGTTGAAGACGGCGTAGAGGAAGTACTCGCCCACCGTGGGGCCTTCCTCCCTCTCTCCCCTTCCCACCACGGCATCCACAATGCCCGCGAGATCCACACCCTCGTCCATGAGGCTGGCCACAAATAGCGCCCCGAACTCCTCCACCCGGAGCTTTACTTCCTCTCCCAGCTCGCCACGGGCCATGGCGGCCACCTTCTCGGGGGAGCCCACGTACACCTGGGAGACCACCTTGGGCTTTCCATCTACCCGGGCTATCTCCCGCACGTACAGGTAGGGTCTTCCTTTCTTCTTCTTTATGTGGAAGTGAGCCATGTACACAATATATTATGTAGGGTCTTATATGTTAAGCACAACATGTGCCCTATTTGCACTACTACATGGGCATTTATCCCCTTTGCTTTGTCTTATCAGTGGGGTCTTATGTTTTCAGGCACCTGGAAATGGCAATTATGCTGGGGGTTTATGGGAAAGAGGGGTGTTTATCTCGGAAACTCCTGTCAAGATACCTATCAATATAACCTTTCTTATACGCGCTTATGTTAGAAATATGTTAGATATACTGGCAGCCCCATGCTTCACTAACCTTTAAGAATTTTATATGCCATATCATTCCATTTTGCTAAATCCTTTATGGTATAGGCGCCCCCTAACCCTAAATCTTCGAGATTTTGTTCAGTTGAGTATATGCCCCGCCTGTAGAATGCACCGATTCCCATGAACGGTACTGAGAAGTTTTTCAACAATAGAATATTTGAATTTGGACCCAAGTTTCTGAACCATCCGCCTTCAGTTGGAAAAAGCTCGTCGTAAATAGATAAGGCATTCTCTACTTCGTTAGCAGGTAATCCTGTTTTTCTGGAGAGCAATTCATATTCTTGCTCAGCTCGGTCTGTTAGGATAAACCCTCCAAATACCCATAAGAACCATTGCCAGAATTCCGGATATTTATATAGATATTCATGGTTTTCCAGAATACCCAATGCCCTTCTTAAAGAGCTGGGGAATGTGCTCGTTAGTGATATATTTCCCAATATGTTTATATCTTCTGTTCTGCTTTCATCTTCTGCTCTCCTATATAGGATATAGTCTACTGCGCATTTGAGGACTGCTAATCTTGATTTATGTTCAATGAAAGCTGCTGTTTGTATTTCATTGTATTCACACTTGTAGTACGTTCGGTCATATACAATACCCGGTATTTCATCAACACCTCCATCGTAATCACCTCCAATCATTTCATTAGCAGCTTTAGCGCTTATGTTTGCATATTCATGGAAAAGGGCATAAAGTCTATCAAGTCGGCTTATGATATTCTCTATAAAGAAAAGCCTATCATTAATCTCAAAATAGTATTTTTCCATTTCTATGAATCTTCTTACTCCCATTGATTTCTTCTGCTGTTTTAATCTCTCCTTAAGTTTTCTTTCAAGCCAAAAAGAAAATCTCCAAATTGAGATATCAAATGTATCTAATTCAGCACATCTAACTTCTTTTAGGAGTTCATTATTCTTCTCAAAATCTTCGATAACCAACAATTGTATCCCCAATCTTTTTGCTATTGCCTTGTGAAAATCAATATTATCCTTTGGCCTCTGTACCACTAATTTTCCGTTTGGGATGTTTAAATAGACCATCCAACCTTTAATCTTAAAAATATCTGGAAATCCCCAGTCGCCTGACTTCGCTTCAACAAGAAACAACTCTGGTGATTCATTTCTTTGGCTATGATACCTAGTAGCAATTACATCAAGCTCTAATACTTCCTCTGCTTCCCTTTCAGTTATGTTCCTTTCAACGAAATACCCACATGTCTGAAGTACGGCAGCTACATACTCTTCAAATTCTTTCTCTCTAGGAAGCTCTGGCAATGTAACTGCAGACATTTTATCCCTACCTTTTCTTAATAGAAATTTGCCATTCCTTCTGATTTTAAATATCTTGGATACACCTCCGAATAAATCCATTACTTCTCATATGCCTTTCTGCCTATATAATATCTGATAGGGTGGTCAAATGTTCGTCGCTGAACTTAAGGGGAAGCTGCCTGGGGACGTTCAAAGGATGGAGGATTCCTCACATCCTACTTCTTCGGCGTAATGAAATATCTTCCCCATGAGACCCTTTTACGCCCTTGGTTAGAGGCTGCAGGTCTTTATTTTAAGCAGCTCACCGACTCTTCACCTTTTTTCTTTCTGGTAAACCCTCCCGGATGGGACTGAACCCGATTTGATTATCAGAACGAAAAACGACCTGATAATGATTGAAGTGAAATACCTCTCCGTATTGGGAGTAGACAAGAGCCAGCTAGAGCGCGAGGTCAGCGGAGGGCTTGCCATATCAAAGGCTGAGGGACTTTCCTTTTCCTTTATCGCTCTCACCAATGACTTTCAGGAGCCAGGCGCGATTAAGAACTTAGAGGCAAAATATCCACCCGAGGAATTCGGATATGAATGCATTTGGGCTTCGTGGCGGAAAGCTTTCAATTTAGTGGAGTTAGCACTTAAAAAGGACACGCCAAATTTTCAAATACTTAACGACCTGCTTGAGGTCATGGAAAAACGAGGACTTCGGGGCTTTCGAGGATTCAGTCATTTGGAGGGAAAGATGATGAAATGTAAAGAAGCCATTGGTCTCCTGGATGAAATGAGCAGAAATATATCCGTGATGTTTAAGGAGCTAGACCCATTGCTCGATAAACTTGGCTTTACCTGCTTCAAGCCCCTTGCCAATACTGTGATAAGGGATGGTGCCTACAGAAATCTCAATGAGCCACAAACATGGGTACCCACTTATTTTGCGAGGGCGTACAGAAAATGCCTGGGAGAAACTGACCCGGAGGATGCTCTCTACTTTGTTAAGGTACAGCTAGATGAAGAGGAACCGCGTCTTATCATTGGTGGCTCGATATCGATGGAACGAGCAGCCACCAAGTCTTTTGAACATACCGAAGTCAATCGCTTCTTTTTAGACATGCGAAACCTTTCAATAGAGCCATTTGACGAAATACAAATTGAAAGTGCGGAGGAGTTGCTATTCTATCGTCTGGGAAGCCGCTTAATTGCTTTAATTGAGAAGTCTCTAGCAGAAGTTAAGGAATTAAAGGACCTTGAGGTTTTAATCACTATATTTCCCGAACTAAGAAGTGCGCTAAAGATTGCCGCGCAACACCTATCCGATATTCAATAAAGGCAGACTATTATCAATCAGACTTGATGCACGAATCCCCAATGTAGCGATATAAGAGCTGGCTGGGCAAAACTGGACAGGCGCTTAGGTGGTAAACTGCTCCCGAGAGAAAGGAGCAGTAAGGATGGCGAAGAGACCGAGGAGGAACCACACGCCGGCCTTCAAGACCAGGGTGGCGCTGGAGGCGCTCAAGGAGGAGCAGACGGTAATCGAGATCGCAGAGAGATTCGACGTCCACCCCAACCTGGTCACGAAGTGGAAGAGGCAACTGCTTAAGCGGGCGCCTGAGGCCTTCGAGAAGGAGAGAGCGCCGGAGGAGGAAGGCCCCAGCGTCCGTGAACTAAACGCCAAGATCGGCCAGCTGGTGATGGAGAGCGATTTTTTAGCACATGCGCTAGGGCGAGTTCACGGGACGAGCGCAAAGAGATGATCACCCCCGAGCATCCCCTGCCGATAGAGCTGGCCGGGGAAAACTGGACAGGTGCTTAAGTGGTAAACTGCTCCCGAGAGACGAAAGGAGCAGTAGGAATGGCAAAGAGACCGAGGAGGAACCACACGGCGGCCTTCAAGGCCAAGGTGGCGTTGGAGGCGGTCAAGGAGGAAAAGACCATAGTGGAGATCGCCGAGATCTACAACGTCCACCCCAACCAGGTCACGCAGTGGAAGAAGCAGTTGCTGGAGAGGGCCTCCGAGGCCTTAGAGAAGGAGAGGCCGCCGGAGGAAGGCCTCAGCGTGCGTGAGCTCAACGCCAAGATCGGCCAATTGGTGATGGAGAACGATTTTTTAGCAGGTGCGCTCGGGAAGCTTCACGGGACGAGCGCAAAGAGATGATCGCGCCCGAGCATCCCCTGCCGACAGCCCGGCAGTGCCGCCTGCTCGAGCTACCCAGGTCAACCTTCTACTACAGGAGGAAACCGCTCAAAGAGCGTGACCTGGAGATGATGAGGCACATCGACGAGATCCACTTGGCCTGGCCCTTCTACGGCAGCCGCCGCATCATGCACGAACTGCGCGGCCGGGGATACAGGGTGGGAAGGGGCCACGTCTCCAAGCTCATGCAGCTTGCGGGCATCCGGACCATCTACCACCGGCCCCGCACCACCATCCCCGATGCCAAGCACAAGGTCTATCCCTACCTGCTCAAAGGCCTGGATATCACCCAGGCCAATCACGTCTGGGCGGCCGATATATGCTACCTGCCCATGGCCAGGGGATATGCCTACCTGGTGGCCATCATGGACTGGGCCAGCCGCAAGGTGCTCTCTTGGAGGCTTTCCAACACCATGGACGCCTCCTTCTGCGTCGAGGCGCTGGAGGAAGCCACCTCTAGGTACGGATGCCCCGAGATCTTCAACACCGACCAGGGCAGCCAGTTCACCTCCGATGATTTCACCGACGTCCTAAAGGATCACGATATCAGGATCAGCATGGACGGGCGGGGCCGCTGGGTGGACAACGTGTTCGTGGAGAGACTATGGAGAAGCGTCAAGTACGAGGAGGTCTACCTGAAGGCATACGGATCACTTTCCGAGGCGAGAGCCGGGCTTGCTGACTACTTCGATTTCTACAACCAGAAGAGGCGGCACCAGGGCCTTGACTATCGGACGCCGGATGAGGTCTACTGGGATACTCTCATTCAGAAACCAGAGGCAGCATGATGATGAACAGGATGAGCAGTGAACCACTTAAGAATCAGGAAAACCTGTCCAAACAACTCCGGCCACCTCTGGTTTTTTGGTGTCACCACTGGTTTTTCCACATCTAGTAGAATTTCGGTCTTGACATCGTGACATATAAGTAAGGCCACCATTAACTGTGTTTAACATATAATGGCAAGGGAGATAACCGATATGGTACATGCAGGATTGCGTTTACAAACGTTCTGGGACTTGACCTATATGGTGCATATGATTATATGCTGGTAAAGTTGGTAAGTGAAACGAGCTTATTGCTCTTCAATAGCGGCGGTTGAGATGGATGTATGGTTGATTCAAACCGGCGAGAGACTGCCTTTGATGCCTGGGATAAGAAAATTAAGGACTGCGCTATTGGCCGAAAAGTTAGCGCAAAAAGGGCATACTGTATGCTGGTGGGCAAGTGCTTTTGATCATTTCTCTAAGGAATGGGTTGGAACGAAAATAACAGAAATAGAAGCTCAAAGAGGGCTAACATTAAAGCTGCTAAAAGGCATAGGATACAAGAAGAATATATCGTTGAGACGATATATCGATCACAGAGTAGTAGCATGGAAGTTTAAACACAACTCTAAGTTATCAGAAAAGCCTGATGTAATGGTAATTGCAACCCCAGCACATGATATAGCTTACTATGCAATGAAGTATGCAAAGAGCCATGATATCCCAGCTATAGTTGATATTAGGGATCCTTGGCCGGATATTTTTTTAGATAATATCCCATACTGCATAAAGGCTCTTATTAGGTTGCTGTTGTTCAACGATTTTAGGATGATAGAATATGTGATGCAAGAGGCCACTTGCCTAATCGCCGTATCAGAGACGTTCATGCAATGGGGGTTAAAATATGCAAAACGCCAAAGAACCGAGAAAGATAAGGTATTCTATCTTGGTTATCATGATTTGCCAGAGGATCTAGAACGCAAGACAAGTCCACCGATAAATTCATTACTAGATGAGATTAAGAATAGGTTTGTTGTTGTATATATCGGATCATTTAGTAGTTACCACAATCCAGAAATATTGGTTGATTGCGCAAAAGCAATAGATAATAAGGACATTGCATTCGTATTGGCTGGAATGGGCGAAAACTATGAAAAGATCAAGAAAAGGGCGGCTGGAATGCCAAATGTTTACCTACCGGGTTGGTTGGATCAAGCTGAGATCGAGATATTGTTGCGACATTCGCACGTAGGTGCCTGTGTTGCACCAAAAACAATAGACCTCTTTCCTAACAAAGCGTTCTTATATCTTGCATCAGGGTTGCCAATTATTTCTTCGCTTGAAGGGGACTTAAAAGAACTAATTGAACTCGAGAAGATGGGATACTACTATGAGCCTGGGGATTTGGATGGATTGGTCAATAGCGTTTCTCGACTAGCTAATAGCCATGAAGAATATAACTATATGGCTTATAATGCAAAGAAAGTATTCCGGGAAAGATTTTCTGAAGACTTCATATACGACAATTATATAAATCATATTCTTAGTGTTATTAATGATGAGAATTAAAAGAAGAAAAGACAATTTCTTTAAGATTACGGAAACACCTGGGCAAAAGGCATCACGTGAGCAACTTTCGAGAATATACAGCAGATATCATTTTGCCAAGCAATACGCAAGTGGCAAGGATGTCCTAGATGTTGGATGTGGCTCTGGGATAGGTCTTTCCTATCTAGCTGAAACCGCAAGGTCTGTAGTGGGGATTGACATTGATGAAAAGAACATCAAAATGGCACAGGATTTGGCTTCTGGGAATACAAAAGTCAAAGTAGCCTTATCAGATGCGCATTGTCTTGGTTTTAAAAATGATAGCTTTGACATGGTGCTCTTATTTGAAGCAATTTACTATCTTGATAGGCCTGAGCTGTTCCTTAAAGAAGCACATAGAATTCTTAGAGAGGGTGGAATCTTAATGATAAGTTCAGTCAATAAGGATTGGAGGGATTTTCACCCATCTATTTACGCACGTAAGTATTTTTCAACAAAAGAATTATATTTGCTACTTTCTGATTGGTTTTCCTTTGTTGAACTATATGGAGATTTCCCTGCTGACTATGAGGGCGGAAGGGATAGATTCGTCTCGTTTTTAAAAAGATTGGCTTCAAAGATGCACATAATTCCAGGTTCTTTAACGGCAAGGGAAAAGCTAAAACGGTTGTTCTTTGGCGAACTTTCTGAAATACCAAAAGAATTATCATGTGGAATGGCGGATTATGCAGAACCGGTAAAACTAGAGCAAAATCAGGTAACAAACGGATATAAAATAATCTATGCTGTAGCGAGAAAGTCATGCGGCAAAGATTATGGATTATGATGATATCAATAGATCAGGAAGTATATAGGAACGTAATAAAGGTATTATTGGACAAATTTATCTCTATCCTAGCCCTAATCATCCTTGCGCCGCTCTTTGCAACAATAGGGTTTAAGATAAAGAAAGATGATGGGGGGCCAACTTTGTATAGAGGCTACCGTGTAGGTAAGGGCGGTCACATATTTAAGATCTATAAGTTTAGAACAATGGTCGAAAATGCAGATAAAATTGGAGGCCCGTCCACATCTGAAGATGATCCAAGAATAACAAGGGTTGGACGGGTATTACGAAAATACAAACTCGATGAGCTCCCCCAGCTCATCAATGTTCTCAAGGGTGAGATGAGCATCGTTGGTCCCCGCCCGGAAGTACCGTCAGAAGTCGAGACGTACACAGAAGAAGAGCGAAGAATATTGAGCGTAAAACCGGGGATCACTGACTGGGCATCAATAGCTTTCAGAAACGAGGGTGAGATATTGGCGGGAAGCGAGGACCCACACCAGACATATCGGGAGAAGATAAAGCCGGAAAAGTTGAGGCTAGCGTTAAAGTATGTTGACGAGATCTCATTTAGGACCGACATGAAGATAATCTTTCAGACCATCAAGGCAGTCATAAAGGGATAACACCTATGGATGTAGATGTCCCATCACTTGAATCGATCGCAAGAAGAGTAAGGGTACGCATTCTGGAATCCATATACAGGACAAAAAGCCCACATATAGGTTCCTCGTTTTCCTCTGTGGAGGCTTTGGTGGCCTTGTATTTCCAAGTGCTAAACATTTCGATAAGAGATATAAGTGGCGCCGAAAGGGACAGATTTATTCTAAGCAAGGGGCATGCGTGCCCCGCGCTACATGCGGTACTTGCGGAGAAGGGTTATTTGAGTGACGAGGATCTCCTTTGCTTTGCGAGAGATGGTGGCGTTGAACAGCACCCTAATAGGGAAGTCGAAAAAGGAATAGAGCTATCAACCGGCTCTTTGGGACACGGCCTGTCGGTTGCTGCGGGCATGGCGCTGGCGGCGCGGATAGACAAGAAGGCCTATAAAGTCTACGTGTTGTTGAGCGACGGAGAACTGAACGAGGGCTCCACCTGGGAGGCGATCGCGTTTGCGGGCCATCATGGATTATCAAATCTGGTTGCTCTGATAGACGCGAATGGGATGCAGGCGTTGGGCTTCACGAAGACCATCATCGACCTTGAGCCCATCGCTGACAAATGGCGTCAGTTCGGATGGCACGCACAGGATGTCGACGGCCATGATTTTTCGCAGATATTGGGTGCGTTGTCATCGCTTTCCGTCGTCAAGCCTAACGCTGTTGTTCTCCATACGGTGAAGGGGAAATGCGTTTCCTTCATGGAGAATAATATCTTGTGGCACTATCGCGCGCCGGATGATGAGGAATATGAAAAAGCGCTGAAGGAGCTTCTAGGATGAGGACATCCTTTTTCCGTGCGCTGGAGCCCCTCTTTGCAAAGGATTCAAGGCTTATTGTCATGACGGCCGACCTTGGCTTTAGACTTTTCGACCCCTTTCAAGAAGCGGACGCGAAAAGGTTCTATAACATGGGGGTCGCAGAGGCCAACATGATAGGTGTCGCGGCAGGCCTATCGCTGTGCGGGAAGAAAGTGTACTGTTATTCAATCTGCCCTTTTCTCGTTATGAGGCCGTTCGAGCAGATAAGGATCGACGTTGCTTATCATAACCTGGACGTAAAGCTCGTTGCGGTTGGCGGGGGGCTGGCATATGGCCTGGAGGGGATAACGCATCATGGACTGGAGGATATTGCGCTCATGCGGACATTACCCAACATGGCCGTGGCAGTTCCCGCGGATCCGGTGGAAGCCGCCTGCTTCGCAACGCTTTCATATGAATATCCAGGTCCCATGTATATAAGGCTTTGCCATACCAACGAACCGATCATTCACGAGCGTTCCCCAGAGATAGAGCTTGGAAAAGCATCCCTTCTCAGGGAGGGGAGAGACATCGCTTTGATTGCTACAGGCAGGATGGTCTACGCGACGATAAAGGCGAGCGAGATTCTCGCAGGCATAGGGATTGACGCATCCGTGGTAAACATGCATACCCTCAAGCCGCTGGATACGGAGATCATCGAGCAGTGTTGCTCTATACACGGGGCAATCTTCACCGTGGAGGAGCATGGGCTTGTTGGGGGATTAGGGTCAGCCGTGGCCGAGGTGATAGCGGAACGCGGTTATACGGGTACCTTTAAGCGATTTGGTGTTGACCGCGCTAAACGGCATGTGGGATGCGCCGATTATCTGAGGCAGAAACACGGTCTCGATCCAAAGTCGCTGGCAGAGAGAGTCGAGTTAGCTTTAAGGGAGAAGCGTTGATGGAAGTCAAAGTGAGGTTTTTCGACTATCCAAGGCAGTTCAGAGAAAAAGAAAAAGAATTCATGGATATCATAAGAGAGACCTTCTCGCGGGGTTCCTATATTTTGGGCCAAGAGGTTGAAAGATTCGAGCAGGAGTTCGCGTCTTTTATCGGAGCGAGGCATGCCCTCGCTGTGGGAAACTGCACCGACGGCCTGCTCTTATGCCTCTATGCATTGGGCATCAGCAGGGGGGACGAAGTCGTTACCGTTTCGCATACCTTTGTAGCAACGGTTGAAGTAATCGTCGCCGTAGGTGCGAGGCCTGTGTTTGTGGATATTGGCGATGACCACAACATGGATGTTGACAAAGTAACAGGGGTGTTGTCCGCGAACACCAAAGCGATAATGCCCGTACAGCTAAATGGCAGGGTATGCTCGAACATGGATGCCCTTGTCGAGCTTGCGGACGAACGCGGACTGTTCATAATCGAGGATGCGGCGCAATCAGTGGGTGCGAAGTTCAAGGGTAAAGGCGCCGGCACTTTCGGAATCGCGGGTTGCTTCAGCTTCTATCCCGCCAAGTTGCTGGGGGCTTTCGGCGATGCGGGTGCCATAGTAACGGATGACGATGATCTTGCGGATAAGCTGAGGATGATGAGGAACCATGGCAGATCTGCAGACGGCGACATAAAGCACTGGGGCATGAACAGCCGCATGGACAGCGTTCATGCGGCTATCCTTATCTATAAGCTTGGCTTTATTGGAGCGATGATAAGAAGAAGGCGGGAGATAGCAGGTTTGTACCATGAAGGACTCTCGGGGATTCCCTGCATCAAGCTGCCACCTCCTCCGGTTGAAGGTGGCGACCATTTCGATGTATTCCAGAATTACGAGATAGAAGCAGAAGGCCGCGATGAGCTGAGAAAATTCTGCGAGGAAAACGGGGTGGAGACCGCTCTCCCCTGGGGAGGCAAGGGCGTACACCAGTTTGAGGCTCTGGGGTTTGGAGGGGTTAAGCTTCCGAGGACGGAGGTGTTCTTCGAGAAGGCATTGATGCTGCCGTTGTATCCCGAACTCAGCGATGAGCAAGTCGCATACGTGGTTGATGTTGTGAATAGATTTTATGCGTGAGATATCGTTCTAAACTTTATTGCTTCTTGCTGGGGCTGTATATTGAACGGCTGGGCATTCGGTACTATAGTGTAGGTCAAGGGTAGGGCGTGTCGTGACGAAACTCAGGTTGTGGCGCGTGCGTTCATGCTCGTTGCCGAGCGGGGACCCGGAGCGAGGCAACCGGGCGGGAAACGGCAGGTAAAGGTGATAGGGAGAAAACCAGGGGAAGCGCTTTAATGACCAGGGCGAGGCGAATCCTTTCCTCCACCAGGTGGATGAAGGTGGTCATCGACACGGTGGCCATTTTCCTGGGCTTCATCGTGTCCCTGGCGGTGCGCTATGAGTTCGCCATCCCCGAGGGAAGCCTGCGTAACTTCTGGCTTGCCGCCCCTGTGGTCATCTGCCTCTTTCTCGCCGCCAACGTCCTCATGCGCATCTACGCCGGGCGCTGGAAGTACGCGAGCTTCGACGAGCTCCTGAACCTCTCCAGCGCGGCGGTGTTGGCCACCTCGGCGCTGTTCCTGTCCTGCGCCTTGATACCGGGGGCGAGGAGCTACATCCCCCTCTCGGTGGCGGTGATGGGGGGCGTGCTCTCCCTCTTCGTCATGGCCTTCGTGCGCCTGCAGTTCCGCCTCCTGGGGGAGATGAGCCTGCGCCGCGGCCGCGCGGAGGGGAAGAGCGCGCTCATCGTGGGGGCGGGGGAGGCGGGGGAGATGATCGCGCGCGACATGCTGCGCCACCCCGAGTACGGCTATTCGCCGGCGGGCTTCGTGGACGACGACCCGGCCAAGCGAAAGCTTATCGTGCAGGGGGTGCCGGTGCTGGGGACCAGCGTGGACATCCCCCGTCTGGTGAAGCGACACGAGATAGACGAGGTGATCATCGCCATCCCCTCCTTGAGCGGGGAGAGGCTGCGGGCCATCCTGCCCTACTGCGAGGAGTCGGGGGCGAAGGTGAAGATACTCCCGGGCATCATGCGGGCCATGGCGGGGGAGGTGGGGGTGGCCTCGGTGCGCGAGGTGCGCCTGGAGGACCTCCTGGGCCGCGAGCCGGTGGAGACCGACCTTGCCTCCATCTCCGCCTACGTCACCGACAAGACGGTGCTGGTCACCGGGGCGGGGGGCTCCATCGGGTCGGAGCTTTGCCGCCAGCTCGCCGGGCTGGGGCCCAGGCTGCTCCTCATGCTGGACAACGACGAGACGGCGCTGTTCGAGATGGAGCACGAACTGGCGCGCCTGCAGAGCCCCTGTCCCTTCCACGCCGTGGTGGCGGACGTGCGCGACTTCGACCGCCTGCTCTCGGTGTTCCGGCGCTACCGCCCCCAGGTGGTCTTCCACAGCGCGGCCTTAAAACATGTGCCCATGATGGAGTTCCACCCCTCGGAGGCGGTGAAGAACAACGTGCTGGGCACGCGCAACCTGGCGGAGGCCTCCATCTATTTCGGGGTGGAGCGGTTCATACTCATTTCCACCGACAAGGCGGTGCACCCGGTGAACGTAATGGGGGCCACCAAGCGGGTGGCGGAGATGCTCATAAAAAGCTACTCGGGCATCATCCACACCCTCTTCGCCGCGGTGCGCTTCGGCAACGTGCTGGGCTCGCGGGGGAGCGTGGTGCCCACCTTCATGCGCCAGATCGAGAAGGGGGGCCCGGTGCTGGTCACCCACCCCGAGGTCACCCGCTACTTCATGACCGTGGAGGAGGCGGCGCAGTTGGTCATCCAGGCGGGGGCTTTCACCAAGGGGGGCGACACCTTCATCCTGGACATGGGGGAGCCGGTGCGCATCATCGACCTGGCGCGGGAGCTCCTGCGCCTCATGGGCAAGGAGAAAGAGGTGGAGATAAAGGTCACCGGGCTGCGGCCGGGGGAGAAGCTGCACGAGGAGCTCGCCTTCCCCGTGGAGGAGCTCATGCGCACCCCCCATCCCAAGATAGACAAGGTATGGCACGAGAAGGAGCTGCGCACCGACTTCGTGCAGCTCCTGGACCGCCTCATCGGGGCGGCCGCCTGCGACGATGAGGACAAGGTGCGGGAGCTGCTCTCGGCGCTGGTCCCCTCGTACAAGCCCTCCGTCCCCGTGTCGGCGTCGCCGCGCGGCGGCCTGCGGGTGCTGCATACCGAGGCTGCGGCCGGGCAGGCGGTGGAGGCGAGCGAAGCGTAAGCGGGGTCGTATCTTCAATCTTCGATGCCGGTGACTTACGTGGCCACGTGCTGCCCAGCCGCCCGGGAGGTCCTCGATCTTCGATCAGGGTGACCCACAGGGGCAACCCCGAAGCTGCCGATCAGCCAACCCCCATGGCCTGGGCGGGGCCCCCATTGCGGCAGAACCCATTGCACCGTCGCTGCACGACAAAGGGAGAAACCATGTCGCTTCGAATAATTATCATGGGGAAAGGCAAAGGAGGTGGAAGAATGGCGAAGGTTATCGGCCTGTCAGGTCCCTTCGGGGCTGGCTGCTCCACCGTAGCGGGGATATTAAAAGACGAGGGTTACCAGGTCATCAAGGCAAGCGCCTTCATCACGGAATGGGCCGAGCGGAACGACGTTGGATTCGCGGTTCCAGAGGGGGACAGCACGGAAAGGAGGCATGCCCTACAGGTTGCCGGCAATATCCTCAGGATGCATGAAGGCAGTGATGCGATCGCCAGGCTTGCGCTGGACTACATCAGAGAGCAAGAGGGGAGGAGCGAGCATCCCGAGAGCTTACGGTTCGTCATCGACAGCCTGAAAAACAGGGCGGAGACAGACTTTCTGCACGAACAACTGGGCGATCGCTTTACGGCGGTTTCCGTCTATTCGTCCGTCCAGAGCAGGGAGAAGAGGAGCTGCGTTGAAAACAGCTACAGCGGCAACCTGTGGCTGATGAAAAGAGATGACCGGAGAGACAGGGACGAATTCGGCTCCGACGTGGAATGGGGCCAGCAGGTCCTGCAGTGCGACGTAGCCGCGGATATCTCCATCGATAACGATGAAAACGTCGAGACCAAAGAGGCGTGGGATTACAAGCTGGCCAACGCCGTTTCGCAATATGTCCTGAACGAGCATCCAGAGATCGATGCGAACACCCTTTTCATGTGGCGGGCGGAGCTGGAGGCGGCGAATTCCAGGTGCGGCAAGAGAAAGGTCGGAGCCTGCCTTGCAAAAGAAGAGGAGATAATCTCGGTAGGGTGGAACCGTGCTCCCGATGGCGTGGATGGATGTCTCGAGCACAAGGACTACAGGACCTGCTATCGCGACCACCTTCGGTCGCAGAAGGAAAGAGATGATGCGGGCAGGGAGATAGACTGGGGCGATCTAGAGCTGGATGAATACGAGCGTGCGCTGATAAATGAGATCGATGACGATGCGGAGAAGCGGAGGTATATCAGCCGCGTTGTCCTGGATGCCATCGACGGGTACTATTATGACTTCAAGACGTTGGAGGCGTGCAGGGCCCTACATGCGGAGGAAGCAGCGATTCTTGCCGCTCTGGAGAGGGGAGCGGATATAAGGGAGGCCACCCTGTACACGACTACCTATCCTTGCATGGCCTGCGCCAAGAAGATCGCGCAACAGGGGATAAAGGAGGTCTATTTCATCGAGCCCTATCCCATCGAGGGGGCGAGGAAGCTTCTGGACGAAAAGGGCGTGAGGCAATACCGGTATCAGGGCTTGAGGTTGCGGTTTGCGCCACGCATACTTGATGACATGAGCGAAAGCACTAGGGGCAGGCTGGGAAGAATGAGCGGGAAGGATCTCGAGCCGGGGGAGGTGTATGACAGTGCATTTCAGATGTTCGCGCTGCAAAAAACAGTCAATGCAATACTCGGGCGGTGCGGGGAAGCTGATCTGCTATAACTGCGGGCTGGCCATAAGATGCAGCAATGCGGACAAGCTGTGGGATATATTGGGAAGCGATGACTTCGCCTTCATGGAGAGCTGGGAAAAGGACCTGATCCTGAGCGTGCACCAGGTCAATCACGGCACGAGCATGGCGGGATAGGCGCGCGGGGTGGCGGAACCCGTCCCCGTGGGGTCAGATCTTCGATCTTCAATGCCTGGAAAACGGGTGGGGATGGGAGCATGATTTCTGAATTCGGATTTCGTTAAGCGAGCCCCCGCCCCAGTGATTCCTTATCCTCTCTGAACTCATGGGCTTGATAGGTTGACTGTATTTATCATTCAGGCGTCGTTGGGGTCATATCTTCATTCTTCGATCCCAGCCGTGGGTGGGGTCATATCTTCATTCTTCGATCCCGGTAGTATTGGCCAAAGCGACTACATAAATCTCGAGTCATCGCCGAACTCCGGAAGCCCCTCTATTGGCCGCATCACATCAACACTTGTTGAATTCCGAAGAGCCCTGTATTGCCCGCAGCGAAGATCGAAGATACGACCCCATTAAGAAGATCGAAGATACGACCCCATTAACTATTGCATAACTTATCTATTTGTAATAACATAACGATATTATGCTGACGGTCGGAGAGTGGCGTAAGCGGTGGAGGAGCTATACAGCATCCATGCGAAACCGAACCCGGGGGTCACATCTTCGATCTTCGACTCCGGTAACTTATGGCCTGGTCAAGTTAAGTAAACTTGCATCGAAGATCGAAGATACGACCCCATCATTCCGCGGAGGTCAGTGCGAAAGCCATGGCAAGACAGCTCAGAATCGAGTTCCCGGGCGCCCTATATCATGTCTTCTCCAGGGGCGTCGCCAAGCAGCCCATCTTCGAGTCGGATGAGGACCGCGCCAGGTTCCTGGACATCCTGGGCAAGGTGGTGGAGCGGCATAACTGGATAATCCACGCCTACTGCCTTATGGGGAACCACTACCACTTGCTGGTGGAGACGCCGGATCCCAACCTCTCCCGGGGCATGCAGCTGCTGAACGGCGTCTACGCCCAGCGTCACAACGCCGAGCACGGACGGGTTGGCCATCTCTTCCAGGGGAGGTACGGCAATACCCTCGTCGACAAGGAAGAGTACTTCCTCGTCGCGGCGTGCTACATCGTGCTCAACCCGGTGAGGGGAGGACTGGTGGAACACCCTTCCGCCTATCGCTGGAGCAGCTATAGAGCCACAGCTGGGGCTGAGAAGGCGCCGTCTTTCCTCCACATCAGCAGCATCCTGCTCTGCTTCGCGCCCGACCTGCACATGGCGCAGAGGCTTTACCGTGAGTTCGTCGACGGAGGCATAGACGAGGAGACAGCACGGCGACTAGAGTCGGGCGGGGTCTGCGGCGGGGAGGTATTCCAGGCCTGGGTGGGCGAGATAGTCGAGGGGAGGAAACGGATACGGGAGATACCCCGCAGGCAGAGATACGTGGGGAGGCCGTCCCTGGCGCGTATACTCGATGGGTGGGCGGACCAGCGGGAGAGGGACGAGAACATAGCGCGGGCGGTGCAGGACTTCGGGTACACCCAGAAGGAGGTCGCCGACCACCTAGGCCTTGCCCCCTCCACCGTGAGCGTCATCATGAAGAGGGTCGGGCAGGGATCGAGTGGTGCCCCGGGCGGGGTCAGATCTTCATCGGGCGGGGTCAGATCTTCATTCTTCGATCCCGGCAGTATTGAGCAGAGCGGGCAGAGCGATCTCGAATCCTATTGAATTCCGAAGCATCGGGCGGGGTCAGATCTTCATTCTTCGATCCCGGCAGTATAGTCAGAGCGAGCACGTCGATTTCTAGCCATCTTTGCCCGCATCGAAGATCGAAGATGTGACCCCAGATTTCCTCATCGGGCGGGGTCAGATCTTCATTCTTCGATCCCGGCAGTATAGTCAGAGCGAGCACGTCGATTTCTAGCCATCTTTGCCCGCATCGAAGATCGAAGATGTGACCCCAGATTGTTAATATGAATTCGGGAAGGCCTGTGCGATCAATGCAAGGGGATGATGGAAGCTGGATCGTGAAGCGAATGGCAAGGTCAACTTCCCGCCTCGCTGCCGGCTGATGCGCGAGCCCGCGGAAGCGGAGGAAGGCGGCTGGCGGGAAGCGGTGGTCTCTGCGGGTGATCACCTCAAGCGCGTCCTCGACGAGTACGTGGAGCTCGGCTTCGAGTGCCTGCTGGAGGAACTGGACGCCGAGGCCACCCCCGGATGCTCCGAGTGCTTCAAGTCCGGGGGAGAACGCGTCTACCGCGTCTATGTGCGGAGAAAGGGCGAAGGGGGTCGTATCTTCGATCTTCAATCGTAGGGGGGTCGTATCTTCAATCTTCAATCCATCGAAGATGGTTGTGTCTTCAATCCAGGTAAGTGAGCATGCGCGGCAACATTGGTTGGGGAGCAAACATGGCGCTTCCGGGTTCTGCGGACCTCGCTGAGCCAAGCCATTCACATTGAAGAATGAAGATACGACCCCAAAAGGAAGCTATTCACATTGAAGAATGAAGATACGACCCCAAAAGTCGCGTGCCCGCTTGGGAACGCGGGGTCCTCCTCGCCGGGACGGGACCGCCCGGGAGCGGTCCCAGGGGTCGTATATTTAGCTCAGCCCTTTCCGTCCGGACCCCGGGAGCGCCGATAATGGTATTCCAATATATGGAAAGTAATTCAAGATGCAAGACCTGACCCCTACATGAAGGCGCTGTAGACCATGGCGGCAATCCCCCCCAGGGCGAGGATGGCGGCGAAGGCGTATTGCAGGGCGGAGGAGCGCCTGATCTTCCGGGACAGCTCGGCCTCCATCTTGTGGCTGATGATGAAGGGGCTGTCCCCTTTGCCCACCGCCGCGACCTCGCCCGAGCGCTGGGCGGTCCCCAGGACGTAGACGGGCTGGCCGACGCGGATGAGCGATTCGGTTATCCTGTATCCCAGCACATCCTCGTAGTCGTCGTCCAGGGCGCTGAGGACGCTCTCCAGGATCGCTCCTCCCACTCCGGAGGATTCCAGGTAGTCGCGCCCGCGCCCGCGCCCCTCGTGGGTCCGGGTCTCGGCGATGTAGTCGGCGCCATCCGGGTAGACCAGGCACCGGCCGCTGGAATCGCTCACGTAGAAGGGGATCTCCTCCTTGCGGTCGTCGACGGTGTCCCAGAATTCGCTGGTCTTCATGGTGCCCGTCCGCTCGTCCCTCTCCCGGCGCTGCTTGCGGTGCTCCAGCTTGTAGCGGTAGTAGACGCAGGGGATCTGCGAGGTGGGGGAGAGCAGGGGCTCGTCCGCCTCCACCACCCCCACGAGCTCCACCCCGGCTCCGGGTGCGGAGAGCGCCATCTTGGACGCGTCGGCGGCGTTCACCGTGGGGGTCGCCTCCATGACCTCCAGCTTCTTCCTGCCGCGGTAGCCCAGGAAGGCGAGGACGACCCCGATGACGAGGGCGGCTCCGCCGATGCCCAGCACCACCCACTGTGAATTATCCACGGTCGCCACCTCCTGCTCCGGCGTCGCCGGACGTCCGCATCGTCAAACAACCCGGCCCGGGGAGCTGCCGGGTCGGCCGGGGCGAATCGTGTCGGCGGAGCGAGGCCGGCCCTCATCTCCCTGGCCGTAGACCCTTCACTTCATGGCGTCGGATACGGCACCGGTCCTTTCGCGATGCGAACAGCCGCTTGCCAGATTCAGGCTTCGCCCTTGGCTTCCTTCTGCCTGGCGATCTCCTCCTCGCGCAGGGCGCGGCGCAGGATCTTGCCCACCATGGTCTTGGGCAGCTCAGGCCGGAACTCCACCATGCGCGGCGCCTTGTAGGGGGCTAGGCGCTCGCGGCAGAAGGAGATGATCTCCTCTTCCGTGCACTCCTCGCCAGGCTTTAGCACGATGTACACCTTCACCGTCTCGCCGCGGTACTCGTCCGGGATGCCCACCGTCACCGCCTCTTGCACTTTGGGGTGTTCGTAGAGGACCTCGTCCACCTCGCGGGGATATATATTAAACCCGCCGGCGATGATCATATCCTTCTTGCGGTCCACGATATAGAAATAGCCGTCCTCGTCCATGGTGGCGATGTCCCCGGTATACAGCCAGCCGTCCCGCAGGGTCTCCGCCGTCTCCTCCGGCTTCTCCCAATAGCCCTTCATCACCTGGGGTCCGCGGATGATCAGCTCGCCGGGCTCGTTTGGGCCCAGCTCCTGCTTCCCCGTCTCCACGTCGACGATCTTCGCCTCGGTATCCGGGAAGGGGATGCCGATGGAGCCCACCTTGCGCATGCCCATGATGGGGTTGGAGTGGGTCACCGGCGAGGCCTCTGAGAGCCCGTAACCCTCGCAGAAGATACCCCCGGAGATGCGGCTGAACTGCTTGATCACCTCCACGGGGATGGGGGCGGACCCGGAGTTGCACAGCCTCAGCTTGTCCACGCCGTAGTTGAGCGCCTCGGGGTGGCTGAGGATGGCCACGTAGAGGGTGGGGACCCCGGGGAAGAAATTGGGGCGGTACTTCTGGATGGCCTGCAGCATCATGTTGATCTCGAACTGCGGGATGAGGACCATGGTCGCGGCGTTGGCGATGGCAGTGTTCATGCCCACCGTCTGTCCGTAGGAGTGGAAGAAGGGGATGACGTCCAGGTAGATGTCCTTGCCGCGCTCGGTGAACTCCTTCGCCCACATGGAGCACTGCATGGCGTTGGCCAGCAGGTTGCGGTGGGTGAGCATGACCCCCTTTGGCAGTCCGGTGGTGCCCCCGGTGTACTGCAGGGCCGCGAGGTCGTTCTCGGGGTCGATCTCCACCTCGGACACCTCCGGCTCGGCGTCGGCGATGACCTCCTTGAGGTAGTAGGTGGAGGAGTCTTTCTCTACGTTGGGGTTGACCGGCGTCTCCATGTAGTCGGTGATACTGGAGGCAATGATCCGCTTGAGGGGGGAGTTCCCCTTCACCGCCTGGATGCGCGCGTCGAAGAGGTCGAGGTAGATGAGGGTCTCCGATCCCGAGTCGTTGAACTCGTATTCCAGCTCCCGCTCAACGTGCAGGGGGCTGATGTTGACCACCGTCGCCCCCGCTTCCAGCACGCCGTAATAGGAGATGATGAACTGGGGGCTGTTGGGGAGCATGATGGCCACGCGGTCGCCCTTCTGGACCCCCATCCCCCGCAGGGCGGTGGCAAAGCGGCGGACCTGGTCCCGGATCTGCCCGTAGGTGAGCTGCTGGTCGAAGAAGATAGTGGCCACGTGCTCGTCATACTTCACGCAGGTGAGTTCCAGTAACTGGTAGAGAGGTATGTTTGGGTAACGTATGGTCTCGGGGACGAAATAGTCGTAGTTCTTGAGCCAGACCTTTTCCATACAGGACCCCCTCCTTCTTGCGAGCGGGCGGACGCCCGCGCTCTACGGACCATCCTGGTTCCCTCTCCGCTGCGCGGCGAGCGGAAGTCAGGCGAGCGCACGGCGCGGAAGAGTGCGCTGGCGCTGCCTTTCCGGGCTCATTTCCCCGTTCCTTTCTAGCCCCGCGCCGGGATGCGAGCATCTCCGGGGATGCGGGGCGCTGCTCTATCGCGAAACCTGACAGCCGACTTGTTAACCATTTTGCATTCGACGACCAACCAAGTCAACCACCATGGGGTCGTGTCTTCAATCTTCGATTCACTAACACCATGGGGTCGTTCAATGAACTGGGGGTCAGATCTTCAATCTTCGATTCAATAAGGGGAACTGGAGGTCGGAACTGGGGGTCGGAACTAGGGGTCAGATCTTCAATCTTCGATTCAATAGCGATTGGTGGTGTTAGTGGCGGGGTTTTCATTCAGAATATGCCTATGGCAGGTTCCACTAGCTGACCCCACAAGCGGTTGAGACCTGCCGGCATCGAAGATCGAAGATGTGACCCCATTATCTGTACCGAGCCCCGGCTACCTCTCCGACCTCATAGGCGAGTGGGAGCGCGAGCACGGGGCGGTGCTGCCGCGCCGGGGCACCGTGCACGACCTCGGGCCCTCGCTTACCCACAAGGCGGCCATCTGCCGCAAGGCCGTGCTGGAGGGCAAGCAGACCCCGGAGATCGCCCGGGAGACCCACCACAGCCCGGCCAGCGTGGACCGCTACCTGCTGGACCTGGAGCGGGTGGCCTACGCCATGCTCAAGCACGGCATGAGCCTGGGCGAGATATGCTTCACCACCCAGATGTCCGAGGGTCTGGTCCGCCAGTATGCCCAGCTCGTTACCGAACTCGGGCTCTCGGAATCAAGCCCTTACCGAAAGGAGGTGGGCGCCAAACTTCCCATTGATTCAAGGTCCGCAACGACCAATGCCCAGCGGACCCAGCATACCCGATAGGATGGATGTCATATGACACAGCTATAGATACGACCCCAACGCTGACCTGCCGGCATCGAAGATCGAAGATGTGACCCAATACAAAATTGAATTATAATTGAATTATAATTGAATTATAATAATATAATGGTCGCGGATGCGATAGTTATCAGCGGGCTGCAGGATCGGGCTTGAGTTCGAGGGAGGGACATTCCATGACCGATTTCCGGCATTTCTACGATGACATACTCGCGTCTTTCGCCAGGTACCCCGCTATCATCCATGGAGATGAGGTCATCACCTACAGGGAGCTGGATGAGCGCACCAACCGCCTCGCCCACGCCATGCTGGAACTGGGGATTAAACGCGACCACAACGTGGGCATAGCGGAATATAACACCCCCGCGTTCCTGGAGGTGGTGGCTGCCGCCTTCAAGGTGACCGCGCGTGCCGTGACCCTGAACTTCAAGTTCAAGGAATGGGAACTCAAGCATGTCATAGAGGACGCAGGCATGGAGACGGTGTTCTTCAACGAGGACATAGCCGACCGCATGGTGAACCTGCGCCCTGAGCTGCCGGGGGTGAAGAACTACGTCATCATCGGCGAGCGCCGTGTCGAGGGCATGCTCAACTATTCCGAGATCGTACGGGGTAGGCCGTCCACTGCCCCCACCCCGCCATGGCCAGAGTTCAGCGGCGACGACGTGGTGGTGCTCATGTACACCGGGGGCACAACCGGGTATCCGAAAGGAGTGATCTACACCCATGACCAGGTGTTAAGCGCGCCACTCGAGGCGATGATCCGCAATTTCGCGGGCGGACTGAGAGACCTCTCCAAGGCACCACCCCAGGTCTTCAAGGGCATCGAGAAGACCCTGAGAATCCCCGGCGCCGCGCGCACCCTCCCTTGGCTGCTCTCGCGTGAGGCCACCCGCAGGGCGCTGATAGTCGTGGGCAAGAAGGCAGGCCCCTTCATCATCAAGGCCCCGGACCCCCTGATCAGGGCGATACTCTTCCTCAACGCCAGGCTCACGGGAGGGAAGGTGAGGATGCTGTTGGCCAGCCCCATGATGCACGCCTGGGCCTACAACCACGCCCTCATCGGCATGATCGGAGGTTTCACCAGCATCCTCCTGCCCTCCAAGAGCTTCGAGGTCTCGGAGATGATCTCGGCCATAGAGAAGCACCGCGCCAACGTGCTGGTGGCGGTGGGCGACGGGCAGTGCCGGCCCTTTGCCGATGAGCTCGACCGCGCCGCCGCCGAGGGGAAGCGTTACGACCTGGGTTCTCTCCTGGTTGTGCTCTCCAGCGGCATGGCACTCTCCGTAGACGTGAAGCGAAGGCTGCTCGAGCACCTCCCACAGCTCATCATCCTGGACGTGCTGGCCTCAACGGAGGGGCATTACATCTCCGTCACTCCCTACACCGCCGCGGACCGTGAGCTGGAGAAGACCGTCTTCAGGGTGAGCGACATGGTCAAGGTCATAACCGAGGATGGGAGGGAGGCCCGGCCGGGCGAGATCGGGGAGGTGGCGGTAGCCCGCGAGCACCAGGGCTCCTCGGGATATTACGGCGACGCCGAGAAGACGGCGCGCACCTACCGCAAGGTGGGCGGCAAGACCTACATCTTCACCGGCGACATGGCCTCAGTGGACGAGAAAGGACACATACACCTCATAGGCAGGGGATCCGGCTGTATCAACACTGGGGGCGAGAAGGTGTTCCCTGAGGAGGTGGAGGAGGTGCTCAACCGCCACCCCGCGGTGGAGCTCTCGGGTGTCACCAGCGTTCCCCATCCCCGCTGGGGAGAGGCGGTCACGGCGGTGATACAGTTAAAGCCGGGGGAACAGGCCGACGAGGAGGAGATAAAGGCGTGGTGCAAAGAGTATCTGGCTGATTACAAGGCCCCCAAATACGTGCTCTTCGTGGACGAGCTGCCGCGCCTGATCACCGGCAAGGTACATTACCGCGAGATCAAGCAGTTGGTACAGGAGAAATTCTAGGCGTTGGGGTCACATCTTCGATCTTCGATGCCGGCAGGTCTCAACCGCTTGTGGGGTCAGCTAGTGGATCCTGCCATGGGCATATTCTAAATGAAAACCCCGCCACTAACACCAACAAACGCTATCGAATCGAAGATTGAAGATCTGACCCCCAATTAGGGATTGAGGGGGCGGCGCCCGGCCGTGACCCGGATGGCGTTCTGGGCGCAGGCGGACAGACACTCCCCGCAGCCGTCGCAGAACGACACGAAGCGGGGGACGATGCGGTATCGGGGGTTCTCCCCGTGCCGGTCGTGGTCTTTTTCCCTGGGTACGGCGAGGAAGACACCGTGCGGGCAAGCCTCCTGGCAGCGGCGGCCACAGGCCTCGGCATCGCAGTCGGCGACCCTGACGCGGTAACGGGGCATCGTTACCACCTCCCCGCCGCCGCAGGAACGGTCTCTCGTCCCGCCAGGGACAGGGCTCCGCGCGGGCAGACGCCGCGGCACAGGCCGCATCCGAAGCAGTCCCCCGCGTGCACGTGCACCCGTCCAGCCTCGGGATCGTAGTGCAGGGCTCCGAAGGCACAGCGGGAGACGCAGACGGGTTCCTCGCAATAGCGGCATAGCAAGCGATCCACCACGCAGACCTCGTGGCCCTTGTAGATAGCCGCCTCTACGTTATTGGCCCAGCGCTGCTTGAGCGAGGTGCAGTAGCGCGCGTCGCAGTTGCAGATGCAGATGGGGAAGGGGACCTTGGCGTAAAGCACCTGGTGGAAATGGCCACGCTCCTCGCTGCGCCGTACCACTTCCTTGGCCTCTTCCAGGGTGATCTCCTCCATGGGTCCCTGGGGCATGTGGCGCCTCTGCAGTTCCTTCACCGGACCGAAGTTGAGACATACCATGTCGTCCCGGTTCCCCACCAACTTGCGGCAGGCGCAGGGCAGGAGCACGAAATCCCGGGCGTATTCCAGCAGCGCGAGGGAATCCTCGAGGGAGACCACCTGCCCGCCGTGCTCGTTGGGGGCCATGCGGTTGATGGCCGCCTTCACCGCCTTGCCGATCACCGGCAGGTTGACCAGCCGGGTCATGCGGGAGGTGAAGTCGATGTAGTAATCGATCCCCCAGCCCGCCACCTTCTCCAGGGTCTTCACGCGCTGGGGATCCTCCATCATCTTCTCGGAGAAGTTCTCGGGATTGAGGTACCAGCGGTTGCCCTGGCCGTGTTTCTCGCAGAACTCGCACATGAAGACGCCTCCAACACCGAAGATGCCCGCCGGGAGCTTTTATATTTTAACACAACGGATCGCGTAACGGGGTCAGATCTTCGATCTACGATACCAATATATGGGTAATATTCGTGATTTAAACGGCCAACGGCTACCTGATCGCATTGAAAAAGTAAGGGGTCAGATCTTCGATCTACGATACCAATATATGGGTAATATTCGTGATTTAAACGGCCAACGCTACCTGATCACATGATCACATTGAAAGAGAGGATCGGGATCTCATTGAAAACGAAGATCCAAAATAATGCCTATGGCACTTTATCTATAATAACGAGGTCAAATTCTCGACGACGGCGACTTATGCTTTAGCAACTGAGCTGTGGGTACCCGTCTTATCCCCAACCCCGAGCGCAGCGCCTGTGCCTTGTAAGTAAAGCAAAATTGATGCCAGACCCCCGTTTGGCGTTGGCGCTGGCCGCGTCGATGTTCGGAGAGAACTCGATTGGCAGACAATGCATCGATGATCGAAGATCGAAGATCTGACCCCATCGGGGAATGCATCGATGATCGAAGATTGAAGATCTGACCCCATCGATCATCTGACCCCATCGGGGAATGCATCGATGATCGAAGATCGAAGATCTGACCCCATCGAGGCCCCATCGAGGCCCATCGAGGCGCGTCAATGTGTCGAAGATCGAAGATCTGACCCCATGGTTACCATGCGCCGCAGCAGGGGAGGGGGGAGGAACGCGGGGCTCTTCGTCTCTTCGTACAGGCGCGAGGCCTCCGCGAGCACCGTGTCCAGCCCCAGGTTGTCGGCCATCTCCAGCTGCCCCATGGGCAGGTTGAACCCCAGGCGGGAGGCCCTGTCCACGTCCTCAGCTTCCGCTACCCCAGCTTCCACCACCCTTATCGCCTCCAGGATGCCGGGAAGCAAGAAGCGCATCAGGAGACCCTGGGAGTCACCTCTCTCCCCGGGGCCGCGCCTGGGCGCGGGGAGCATGTAGCTCTCCCTCTTCCCGCTTGCGTAGTCGTAGAAGCCGCGGCCGCTCTTGCGTCCCAGCAGGCCCGCGGCCACCATGCGCCGCAGCAGGGGAGGGGGTAGGAAACTGGGGTCGCGCGTGTCCTCGTAGATGGCCAAGGCGGCGCTGAAAGCCACCTCCAGTCCGGCGTTATCCATGATCTGCAACGGGCCTACCCCGGCCTCGAAGCCTCCCGTGGAACGGTCTATCTCCTCTGGCGTCGCCAGGCCCTCGTCCACCATGCGCACCGCCTCTATGGAGGAGGGGATATTCACGCGGTTGGCCACGAAACCGGCGTGGTCCTTCTGTACCAACACCGTCTCCTTACCCAGGCTGCGCGCCCAGGCGTCGGCGGATTCCATGGTCTCCTGCGAGGTGAGTAGGCCACGGATGATCTCCACCAGGCGCATGAGCGGCACCGGCCCGAAGAAATGCACCCCAACCACCCGCTCCGGCCGGGAGGTCGCGGCGGCCAGGGAGGAGATGGGGATGGCCGAGGTGTTGGTGCCCAGGAGGGCATGCGGAGGACAGATGCCGTCCAGGACGCGGAAGACCTCCACCTTGAGGGAGAGGCTCTCGGGCACCGCCTCGATGACCAGGTCCGCCCTGGAAGCCTCGCCCAGTTCGGTGGTGGTGGAGATGAGCTCCAGGGCGCGACCCGCACGCTCCTCATCCACCCTTCCCTTGGACACTAGCTTCCGCAGCGAGCTTCGGATGTTTTCCGTTCCCGCCCGCAGGGCCTCTTCGCTGACGTCGCAGAGAGTCACGCGGTAACCGGCCAACGCCGAGACCTGGGCGATGCCGTGTCCCATGAAGCCCGCTCCCACCACGAAGACGTTCTCTATGCCCATGGCCTCCTCCCTTGCCGGTGGCCGGTTGCCCGATTTGTGGTCGCGCGCCGCGTCCGCCGGGCGCGCACATCCCGCGCCGCGTCCGCCGGGTGCGCATATCCCACCGCCGTCCGCCGGGTGCGCATATCCCACCGCCGTCCGCCGGGCGTGCAGCCGCCGTCCGCCGCGGCGCTCCGGTTCGGCATCCAGATTAGTATAATCGGGGTGGAGATGTCATCTGTTGCTGGGGAGAGGAGGGGAAGCATGGCTTGCAGTGCCGCCATCGCGGGGGAGGTGGCCGGATCGCGGATCGTGACCATCCGGACCGCCACCGCCAACTGTTACCTGGTGTTGGGTCCGAGGCCTTACCTCGTGGACACCAACACCCCCAAGGCGAAGACGAGGATAATGCGCGCCCTGGACGCCGGCGGTCTCAAAGTGGAGGACCTGGAATACATCATCATAACCCACCACCATTACGACCACACCGGCTGCCTGGCGGAGCTCAAGCGCCTCTCGGGTGCGCGGGTGGCCTCGGGGGCAGGGGACGCCCCGGTGATCACGGGTGACCAGGAGCCGCCGGGTCCGGGAGATATCAGCCCTGCGGGAAGGCTGCTGCGGAGGCTGCCCGCCTCCTGGCTGCAGAGCTATCAGCGTTTCGAGAGATGCGCGGTGGACCTGGAGCTAGTGGACGGCCAGGAGATCGAGGAGCTCGGCCTGGAGGTTCTGGAGCTCCCGGGGCACACCGAGGGAGGCATCGCCCTCTACAGCCGCTCCGAGAGGCTGGCCTTCATCGGGGACATGGTGAGCAACATCATGGGCCGTCTCGGCCCGCCCTTCCTCTCCTTCAGCTATGATAAGGCGGCCATCCTCGCCTCCATGCGGCGCCTGGCGTCACTCGACCTGGACTATGCCTATCCCGGGCACGGCGCGGTCATCGGCCCCGACGCCGGGTCGAGGATCGGTGAGCTGGCCGATAAGCTCGCCCGCAGATGGTAGCACGGGGGGAGGGGAAAGGGAGGGAAAAGGGGCCGTGGCGTTCATAATATATATTTATAATTAATATAATGATATATTATATTAGGGAGCACGAGACTGGTGTCTCCCGCGGGCTGCAAACCCGTTGGCCGGCTCTGAAAAAGTCGGGGTGGGTTCGATCCCCACTGCTCCCCTCCAGCCATCTTCACCACCTCACGCTCTCCGGCCCCGAAAAGCGGTGGTGGCGGCGACCCGTTGCCGCTTATCACGGCCTTGCGTGTTCCTCCCACGTCACGCCCGGCTTACTTGAAAGATCCTCCCGGAAGTGAAAGTGACGGGTGCGGCATAGCGTGTTCCTCCCACGTCACGCCCGGCTTACTTGAAAGATCCTCCCGGAAGTGAAAGTGACGGGTGCGGCCTCGCGTCTTCTTCCCACGTCACGCCCGGCTTACTTGAAAGATCCTCCCGGAAGTGAAAGTGACGGGTGCGGCATAGCGTGTTCTTCCCACGTCACGCCCGGCTTACTTGAAAGATCCTCCCGGAAGTGAAAGTGACGGGTGCGGCATAGCGTGTTCCTCCCACGTCACGCCCGGCTTACTTGAAAGATCCTCCCGGAAGTGAAAGTGACGGGTGCGGCCTCGCGTCTTCTTCCCACGTCACGCCCGGCTTACTTGAAAGATCCTCCCGGAAGTGAAAGTGACGGGTGCGGCATAGCGTGTTCTTCCCACGTCACGCCCGGCTTACTTGAAAGATCCTCCCGGAAGTGAAAGTGACGGGTGCGGCATAGCGTCTTCTTCCCACGTCACGCCCGGCTAACCGCCGGCGGGTAGAGGAAAGGGGCCGGGTCTCCCCGGCCCCCCTAAACGCCCGAGGCGTTTCTACTTGATAATCTCGAAGTACTCCACGTCGTGGATGCTGCCGGTGCGGTTCTCCGCCCACACGGCGCGCATGCGCATCCCCACCTCCAGCTCTTTCTCGTCGTAGACGTTGCAGAAGTGCATCATGCGCGTGTTGGCGCCGTCCAGGGTCACCCATATGGAGGTGAAGGGGACCTGCTTCATGCCGCCGTTGTTGGCGTCTATATAGGGGAAGCGCACGATGGTGAAGCCCTCGAGGACGCCCTCGGGTCCCACTTCCACCCACTCGTTCATCTCCACGTAGCACTTGCCGCAGACCTGGCGGGGAGGCATATACACCCAGCCGCACTCCGGGCATTTCACGCCCATGAAGCGCTTGTTGTCCCGCAGCTCAGCCAGGAACTTGCTCCAATAATACCCGAGGTGCCAGTGGAAGTCGTACTCCAGGTGGCCGGACTCGTGGGTGAGGAGCTCGTAGCCCTCGGGGGTATGGGTGCGCTTGCGCTTGTCTTCGTAAAGTCCCATAGTTCTCACCTCCTCCTATGGCAGGTCCGCGCCCAGGATCATCACGTCCGACCAGCTGCAGCCGCCGAACCCCGTGGCCAGCGCTTTTTTGGCGCCCTCAACCTGGCGCTCGCCGGCCCTTCCCATGATCTGCCAGGCGGCCTCTCCGATGCGGATGAGGGCGGTGGCGCCGATGGGGTTGGTGGAGATGACCCCGCCGGAGGGGTTGATGGGCAGCTCGCCGTCCATCTCGAAGGTGCCCTTGCGGATGAGGGCGGGAGCGCCGCCGTGCTCGCAGAACCACAGGGAGTCCATCCACTTCACCCCGCAGGTGGAGGCGGGGATGTAGAGCTCGGCCACGTCGAATTCCTTGAGCGGGTTGGTTATCCCCGCCAGCTTGTAGGCCGCAGCCGACGCCCTCTCCAGGGTGGGCATGAACTTCCACTCCAGGTCCCCGAAGTGGGTGTAGTCGTGTCGAACCACCGAGGCGTGCACCCATGCCGGTTTAGGGCAGAGCTTCTTGGCCTTCTCCTCGCAGGCGAAGATCACCGCGCAGGAGCCGTCGGAGCGCGGGCACATGTCCAGGAACTTGATGGGGTAGGAGAGCATTGGTGAGTTGAGCACGTCCTCCACCGTCACCGCCTGGCGCGAATGCGCGTAGGGGTTGCGCAGGGCGTTGTTGCGGTCGCGCGCCGCCACCATGGCCGCGTCCTCCTCGGTGGCACCGAAGGCCTTCATGTACATGGAGTACTCGGTGGCCAGGGGGCCGATAGCTCCCGCGAAGGGGTCCCTCTCAAGGGTGGGGTTGGCGCAGGTCGAGATGGCGGCTTGGGTGTCGGACTCCGAGTTCTTCTCCCAGCCCACCGCCAAGACCACGTCGAAGAGGCCGCTGGCGACGTGGTAGTAGCCGCAAGCGCCCACGGTGGTACCGGTGGTCCCGCCGGTGGTCACCTTGAACACCGGCTTCATGCATGCTCCAAGCCCGTCCACCGCCCACATGTCCACGTAGTTGATGTTCTCGAAGTGGTCCATGTTGCCGATGACGATGGCGTCGATGTCCTTGATGGTGAGCTGCGCGTCGTCCAGAGCCCGGGACACGGCCTCGGCGATGAGCTCGACGCCGGAGGCATCCAGGCGCTTGGCGGCGTGGTGGGTCTGGCCTACTCCGATGATGCCTACTCTTTTACCCATTTCACGTCACCTCCTTATCTCCCCAGCACCCAGACACAGTGCGACTGCCCGCACATGCCGTTGATGCCGTGCACCAGCGCGGTCTCCACGCCGTCGAGCTGGCGCTCGCCCGCCTCGCCGCGAAGCTGCAGCACCGCTTCGGCCATGGCATAGAGGCCCGCGGACTGCACGGGATTGGCGGAGAGGCGCCCGCCGGAGACGTTCACCGGGAATTTTCCGTCGGCGTTGAACCAGCCGCGCTCCAGGTACTCGCAGCCCTTGCCGTCATCGCAGATCCCCAGCCCCTCCAGCCACAGCGGCTCCATGTAGGAGAAGGCGTCGTAGACCTCGGCGAAATCGATCTCCTTGAGGGGGTCGGAGATGCCCGCCATCTCGTAGGCGCGCTTGGCGGCCTTCTTCAGGGCTCGCATGTCGGCGAGGTCGCGGTCCCCCAGGCGGAAGGCGTCGGAGCAGTGGCCCACGCCCTTCATCCACACCCTCTTCTTGTTGGTGGTGAGTTTCTTGGCCTGCCTTTCCGCCGCCAGGATGAGGGTGCAGGCCCCGTCGGTCACCGGGGAGCAGTCGAGCACCTTGAGGGGGTCGGCCACCTTGCGGGAGTTCATGACGTCCTCCACGGTGATGTCCATGGGGAGGAGCGCGATGGGGTTCTTCTTGGCGTTGCCGTGGTTCTTCACCGACACCAGGGCGAACTGCTCTTCCAGTAGGCCGTACTTGCTCATGTAGCGGCGCGCCTGTAGTGCGGCGGAGGACACGGCGTCCAGCCCCAGCTTGCGCTCAACCAGGGGGTCGAAGGCGCAGTTGGTGATGCCGTTCATGTTGCTCTCCGTGCCCTTGTGGTGGGCGCAGACGATGGAGACCCCGAAGGAACCCGAGAGGATGCGCATCATGCCGTAGAGAGCGCCGAAGGTGCCGTCGCCTTCCACGGTGGTGATGTCCTTGCCGTAGGCTCCCGAAGCGTCGGAGATGGCCATGCTGGAGATGGTGCGCCCGTCCCAGAAATCGCTGGAGACCGAGACCACGTTGTCCACCTCGTCGCGGGTGATGCCCGCGTCCTCCAGGGCCTTGGTGGTGGCCTCGAAGACCATCTCCGCGAAGGTCAGGGGGCTGTTCTGCGCGTACTTGGTATAGCCTACACCGATGATCGCCACTTTTTCCATGTATCTCACCCCGCTTCCCTATGCCAGGGGACGGAAATGCCTGATGTCGAGGATGTTGCCCTCGCGCTCATCCTCGAGTACCGCCTCCACGCGCATGCCCACCTTGACCTGTTCCGGGTCCACGTCTCCGATAAAGTGGACTATGCCGGTGTCGGCGCCGTCCATCTTGATCACGCCGTACACGAAGGGGGCCTTGCGGGGGTGCATAGACGGCTCTTCATAGCGCACCACGGTATAGGTCTCCACCGTGCCCGTGCCCGGGAGCTCCACCCAGTCGTGCGGCTCCTCGTAACAGTTTATGCACTTGATCTTCGGGGGAACGAAGGTCGTCCCGCAGCTCGGACAGCGGTTGGCCCAGATCTTGCCGTTGTCCCGCAGTTCGCAGTAGAAGCGGCTGAGCGTGCTTCCCACCGTCCAGGAATAAGGGACGCTGATCTTGCCCTCGTGGACCAGTATCTCCACATCGTCCTTCCAATCAGACAACTGCTTCACCTCCCTTTACCTGACCCTGCTGCCGATAAGTGGTACGTTCGCCGGAACCTCCATCCATCACCTCCTCACGGGGGCCGGATACCCTCCAGGACGTTGTCCGCCGTGCATCCCTCCTGGGGTGCGGCCGATGCCTTACTATTTCCCGACTCAAGCCCCTTTTGGTCGTGTCCGCCGTCCGGGTCCTTGCGGGTAAAGACGACGGTGCCGTGACGTTTGGAAGAAAAATTCCTCACGGAGACTCCAATCGCGTTACGTCTCATCCCTCTACCCGAGCCGGCGGGCTGGCCGCACGTGGCCGTTTGCCGGAACAGATGCCCGTGTCCAGGGGCCGTGCCAACAGATGCTTCGTAGCGTCGGGGCGCGCCCTCCTCCGCGCCCCCGAGCCGGCGCATAAAGCTTGTATTAAGCGAGCGTTAATATTCTATTACTTTTGCCGCCGTAAATAAATGGGGTCAGCCCCGGACATGGGACATTGTCGTTGAACATCTTTATCCAGGGTCAGCCCCGGACATGGGACATTGTCGTTGAACATCTTCATCCAGCGCCACCGGACATCCGGTCCAAGCGTCTTTTCACCCCGTCCTGGAGAGACTCGTGAAACATACCGAGAGATATCGGTGCCGTGATCTTCCGGGGTTCCGGGCGACGGGTGATCGGCCGCTGCCCGCCGAGGAAGCATCTCGCTGACGGCGGAAAGATAGCGCGAGGGAAAGCGCTGCTTTTTGTCCCATGTCCGGGGCTGACCCCATTATAGGTGGTTGGCGACGTCGCCGAGGCCGTATTTCTCGAGCGTCTCCCGGGTGGGAATGCCGTCCGGGGTCATGCCGCGGTACTCGTAGAACTCCCGCAGCATGGTGTCCATGTCCGGCACCGACCCGGCGATACCGCCGTCCTCCACCGGGGTCATGATGCGTTGCCCGATACGGTCATCGGCTCCGGTGGCTCCCCAGATGTGGCCCAGGCAGCGCTGCAGGAACCACACCCGCGCGCCCGCCTCCATCATCTTGGCCACGTCCCAGCCGTATCCCGCCACCGCGTTGAAGAGCTCCGCCCACTGGGTGACGGAATAGGCGGTGCCCGGGAACTCGCACCAGCAGGCGGAGTTCATGATGCAGCCCAGGTCGGCGGTGAGGGCCACCGCCTCCGCCTTGTACTCCGCTGACTGCGGCATGTAGTTCTTGTCCAGGCCTATCTCGGGGTACTCGACGGCGCCCCATTCCAGGAGGAAGGTGAGGTTGGACACGTGGCAGGCACCGCGGATGGAGACGGCGTAGGCGAGGCCGTCGCCCCAGTTGCAGCGCGGGTCGTGCATGGGAGCCTCCAGCCCCTTGGAGTCGGTGAGGTAGGCTTCCGCCCCTCCACCCACCTCCTCCGCGGCGGCACGCGACCCCTTGGCCAGGAGAGAGGCCAGCCTGCCCTGCCTGGCCACCACGCTGGGCAGGAGCTCGATCACCGCGTCCACGTCGCCCCATTCCAGCTTCATGCCATCGTATTCCTCCGGCTTGAGGATGCCCACTTCGAAGCAGTCCATGGCCCAGGCGAAGGTGGCCCCCATGGTGATGGTGTCTATGCCGGCGCGGTTGCAGAAATCGTTGATCTTGCACAGAGCGGCCAGGTTGTCGTTCATGATCAGGGTGCCGAAGGCGGCCTGGGTCTCGTATTCCGGTCCCGGCCCGGGCCTGGCCATGGCGTAAGGGCCTTCCTTGACCTCCACCACCGGCTTGCAGCGCACCGCGCAGCCGCGGCAGCTGGCGTGGTCCACGACGAAGTTGTCGGCGAGGGCGATGCCGGAGAGCTTCTCCGCCCCCTCTTCCCATAACCCCCGTCCCCAGTTGCGGGTGGGGACGTCTCCCTCGAACATCTTGGCCTCCATGTTGGCGCCGGTGCCGAAGGCGGAGAGGGCGCCGCAGAAGATGTTGTCCTTGATCATCTCGCGGTGCTCCTCCTGCATGGCCTTGACCTTCTCGGGGTCGGCGAACTCCATTTTCTTGTTGCCCTCGCCCACAATGGCTTTGAGCTGCTTGGAGCCCATCACCGCCCCCATGCCCGCGCGGCCGAAATGGTGGCCGTAGTCGTTGGCTATGCTGGCGAAGGGGATGAGGTTCTCGCCCGCCGGCCCGATGGCCAGCACCTTGGCCCCCTTGCCGTAGCGCTCCTTGAGGACGTCGGTGGTCTCGTAGGTGTCCATGCCCCAGAGGTCGTCGGCGGGAAGGAGGTCCGCGGAGTCCTCGCCCAGCAGCAGGAACACCGGGCTCGCCGCCTTGCCCTTCAGGATCACCGCGTCATAGCCGCACCGCTTGAGCTCGGGGCCGAAGTTGCCCCCGCAGGAGGCCTGTCCCCAGATGCCGGTGAGGGGAGAGCGCGCTCCCACCGTGAGGCGGCTGGAGCCGGAGAAGCCGATGCCCGTGAGAGGACCGGCGGCGAAGATGAGCAGGTTGTCCGGATCCAGGGCTCCCGCCTCCAGGTTTCCCCGCTCGAAGAGCAGCCTGGCCGCCAGGCCCGCCCCACCGATATAGTCACGGTAGGTCTGCTCGGGGATCTCTATCTCCTGTGTGGACCCGGTCGAGAGGTCCACCTCCAGGACCTTCCCCATGTTGCCGAAAGCCATGTGCATCACTCCCCTCCTGGATGGCCGGGAGCGGACGCCCGCCGGCGGCGCGCCCCGGCTTTCTCACTCACTGCAAACCGTTGCCGGCCCCTCTGCCGTCGAGACGGGGTTCAGTTCAGGGACATGATCTTGGTGAGCCTGGTAAGGGCTCCCAGGTGCGTGAACATCCCCTTGATCTTCAGCTCCCGCTTGAGGAGCTTCTTCACCACCGCCATGCCCGTCTCGTCGAAGTACCAGGGCATGCCGTACTTGATGTTGATGTTGGCCAGGTCGAGCAGGGAGGCGGCGTCGGTCTCGATGGAGAGGTCGGGGGTGCCTTCCCTGCCGCCGTAAACGGTCAGGCTACCCCGGTTGAAGTCCATGGTGATCTCCGTCTCCGCGTCCACGGCGTGGATATAGACGCGCGCCTTGAGCCGGTTGAACTCCTTGAGCTTCTCCGGTTTCTCGATGTTGGCCTTGAGCATGTCCGAGAGCATCACCGCCATGGCCACCTCGTCGGCGCCGGGCGCTAGCTTGACATCCGCCATCTGTTTACCTCCTTTTCAGGTCAAGCGGCGGGACCGCGGCCGAAAGTCCGCGCGGGTTCCGCTCAGAAAGCCTTCTTGTACACCTCCATCACCTGCTCCGCCTCGAAGATCATCTTGGGGTTGTAGACGATGGAGCCGTCGCAGAGGGCCATGTCCGAGGCCTCGGCGAGCCCCTCCTCCTCCACGCCCACCTCGCGCAGCGACTGGGGCATACCGATCTTTTTGGTGAGCTCGAACACGGCATCCACCGCCGCGCCGGCCGCCTCCTCGTCGCTCATGCCCCTCTCCCTGACTCCCATGGCCTCGGCCACGAAGGCGTAGCGGTCGGCGCATTCGTCCATGTTGTACATCATCACGTGGGGCAGCAGGATGGAGTTGGCCACCCCGTGGGGCACCTTGTAGAGGGCGCCCACGCAGTGGGCCATGGCGTGCACCAGTCCGACCTGGGCGTTGGAGAAGGCGATGCCGGCCATGGTCGCCGCGATCTGCTGCTGTCCGCGCGCCACCAGGTCGGAGCCGTTCTCCACGCAGATGGGGAGATACTGCATGATGAGGCGTATGGCTCCGAAAGCAAGGGTGTCGGAGATGGGCTCGGCCTGGAGGGCGTGGATGGCCTCGATGGCGTGGGTGAGGGCGTCCATGCCCGTCATGGCGGTGATGCGCGGCGGCATGGTCGCGGTCATCTCCGGGTCGAGGATGGCGGTGTTGGGCATGAGGTAGTCGTCCCCGTAGAGCAGCTTCTGGTTCTTCTCCCAGTCTTTGATCACGAAGGCGTAGGTGACCTCGCTCCCGGTACCGGCGGTGGTGGGGATGACCACGTGAGGGGTGATGGGATGGGTGAGCATCTGGAACCCCTGGTAGTCCTGTAGGTTCCCGCCCTCAGAGACGATGATGGCCATGCCCTTGGCGGTGTCGATGACGCTGCCGCCGCCCACGCTCACCAGGCAGTCGGCGCCCTTTTCGCGCGCGATCTCGGCGGCCTCGTTGACGATGTGGTACCCGGAGTCCTGGGGCACGCCGTCGAAGGTGCCCACGTGGCGGTTCCCCAGGGCCTTTTCCACCTTCTCGACGAGCCCCGCCTCCACCAGGCCTTTGTCGGTGACCACGAAGGCACGGGAGCACTTGAGGTGGTCCACCTCCGCTCCCAGGTCCTTCACCGCCCCGACGCCGAACACCAGCCTGGTGTAGTTCTTGTAGATGAAGGAGAGGTCCTTATCGTAGGCCATGCATATCACCTCCGGTCTGGTTCCCGGGGACCGGCGCCCCGGGGTCATCGGGTATTCATGCGCCGCTGGTGCGGCCGCTCTCTACCTCCAAGTCTCGGCGTCCGCAGGCAGGGAGCGGGCCGCCTGCCATCATGCCCGTTGCACTCCGGTGACGCCGTGATCGATCTGCTCTGCTCCGAAAACCGCGGGTGGAAGAGAATGCCTCCCCGCCGCGGCATGCAGGTCGCGATCGCGGTGGCGGACTCTTCCGGGCCGCTCTCCTCGCCGGGCGCCGGCCTCCGGGACGGGATGCTCGCCCGCGCGCACCGTGCGCGCGGGCGGGATTCCCTTTGCTCCCGCGCCTCGCGCTGCCTGCCGCCCTCTCTCCGTGACGGCTTCCAGCGAATAGCGCCTTACCGTCACGCCACGGGAGGAAGCCTCTTCCTGCGCGGGCTCCAGGTCTCGGTTCCGAAAGCCCGTCTGAAAGCGAAAGGCTACCAGCTGCCCCGGCTATATCCCCAACTCCTCCTCGGCCCGCTTGAGCAGCGCGCGCAGCTCCTCCTTGCCGGCATCGTCCAGTTCGTCGGGGAAGCGTGGGTTGGTGGAGGCGGAGAGGTCCACGAGGCGGGAGGCCGCCTTCACCGCACGCACGATGGTGGGGAGGTCGCCCTTGAGCTTGAGCTTACCCTGCATCATGCCCTTGACGGTGTCCAGCTCCTTGGCCATGACCGCCTTCCAGCGCTCGTACTCGCCGGTGATGACGTAATCCCCGGCCTCGCCCACCTCGGCGGGCACGATGCGCACGTAGTTGCAGTCGCCGTGCCAGAGGTCCATGAACATGTAGAGGTCCTTGTCCAGCCCTATCTCCGGCTTGGCGAGGATCTTGATGACCACCGAGCCTTCCCAGGTCTTGGCGGCCTCCTTGTACTCGGCGTCGTTCTGGATGAGCTCCTCGTACTGCTTCACCCACTCCGGGGTCCCCATGATATAGGGGGGTGACTGGCTCTCCATCCTCTCCTTTACGATGTTGTTGTAGGCCTCAACCCATTCGTCGGTGCCATACGGAATTGCCATACCATTCCCTCCTCTGACTAGTCGAGTCGCCCAGCAGTGTCTCGCCGGAGGCAGGCGCACGAGGCACGAGTCTACCGGCATGAACAATATAATTAGTTTGCATACGATTATGCAACCGATCCGGCTTGGCCCCGGCGCATGCGGGCGCGGGCCGAAAGCCGCACCCCCGCCGCGCAAGGGCGTCCTCGGTTCCCGGCGCGTGCGGGCGCGGGGGGAAGAGCAGACTTTCAAGCGCGACGGGGAGGGAGGGGTCCGCGACGCGCGCGGGCGTCTGGGTAGGGGATGGTCAAGCCGGCGCGGACCGGCCTCTCGAAGGGCGCCGGGGAGGCGGTGCGCTACCCCGCAGCCCATTCGCACAGCTCCTGAGGGGCTTGCCGCGCGGGCGTTGGGAGGCCGGTTGTGATAGATTATGGGCATAGGCCTCAGAAAAAAAGGAGGGAGAGGATGTTCGAACGGGATAAATGCGACCTTTGCGGAGACTGCGTCTTTCTGTGCCCCTACGTGGACTACGACCGCGAGCAGTCCATAGAGCAGTTCCGGGCCCTCAAGGAGGGCGGCACGCCCGAGATCGTCAGCCAGTGCGTCACCTGCGTGGCCTGCAACCAGTTCTGCGAGAAGGGCGCCAACCCCTTCGACCTCATCCTGAAGCGCCAGGAGGAGACGGGGGTGCTGAACATCCCGGAGCAGAACACCGAGGTCTTCCGCAACCTCCCCAAGGCCCCGAGCCAGGTGATAGCGGGAGAGCCGGGCAGGCCGACCCTTTCCCTCTGCAGTGTGGGGGACTTTATCCCCGGCCTTTTCGAGGGACCGCTCTTCCAGGGGATGACGGTGCTCAAGGGAGGCGATTATTTCTGCAACGTGGGCTGGGTGCACCTGGGTTACGAGACGCCGGTGCGCGAGGGAGCGCGGCGGGTGGTGGAAAACCTCGCCGCCACGGGGGCCTCGGAGATCATCTTCTACCACGACGACTGCTACGCTCTCCTGGCCTCCATGGTCAAGGAGTACGGCATAGAGGTGCCCTTCCGTCCCGTGCACATCATAGAGTATCTGCTGGAACAGGTCAGGGAGCGGAGGGACGAGGTCAAGCCCTTGAACATGAAGGTAGCCTACCAGCAGCCCTGCGCCTCGCGCTATACGCCCTGGAAGGACGAGCAGCTGGACGAGCTCTTCGAGCTCATCGGGGTTGAGAGGGTGGAGAGGAAGCACGACCGCAGGTTCGCCCTCTGCTGCGGGTCGCCCATGATGCCCCGCGACCGCGACAAGGCCATGGAGATAAAGAGGCGCAACATCGACGACGCCGTGGAACACGGAGCCCGGGCCATGGCCTATCTCTGTCCCCTCTGCGTGCTCAACCTGCGCAAGGTGGCCGACGCCGCCGGGCTGGAGGGCTATCACATCATCGAGCTCACCAGGAAGGCCCTGGGTTATGCATGAGACCCCGGGCGTTGCTGCTGATGTTCCGAGAGACCCTTATCGGCTCGATTCCCGGGGGTCGCGGGCATGTCCGGCGGGGGGCGGGACGCGTGCCGCGATGCGTGGTCGGCGGAGACGGGCCGGGATGCCGGTACGCGGGATAAAGAAAGATCATCGGGCATGTGACGGGAAGTTGACCCCCGAATTGTAATAATTGTAATGACACCGGCGGGGGCCTTGTCGGCACGCGGGTTGCTCCGTGAGGGTTGGGGAAAAAGCCTGGCGGTCGGGATGCCTGCGAAGGCCGTTTTGAGATTCCCGCCCGGTATCTCTCGCACCATGCACCATATATGCCTTTGCCTTCTACATGAACGGGATGCCGCCGTGGACGGCTTGCGGCCGGCGTGCCCCCGCGTTAAAGACCCCCACGTGCCTTTCCGATCAGGGACCCGATGAGGGAGGGGGCCCCGGCGGCGCTCTCCCCGTAGCCGTCGGCCCCCATGTCGGCGGCCACGTCGGAGGAGAGAGGGGCTCCTCCCACCACGATGACGGGCCGCGGCTCCAGGGACCGCGCCAGCTCCACGGTGCGGCGCATGTTGGGCAGGGTGGTGGTCATCATGGTGGAGAGGGCAAGTACCCCGGCGCCGCTGGCCCTGGTCTCGTCCAGGAACCTCTGGGGCGGCACGTCGTAGCCGAGGTCGATGACCCTGTATCCCTCGGCCTCGAGCATGGCCGCCACGAGGTTCTTCCCTATCTCGTGGACGTCTCCCTCCACCACGCCCAGCACCACCGTCTCGCCCGCGTCAAGGGCACCGGACTCCCGCAGGGAGGGAAGCACAGCGCGCATGCCGGCGTGCATGGCCTCGGAGGCCATGAGCAGCTCCGGAAGGAAGTACTCGTGGCGCTCGTAGAGATCCCCGGCCTCCCGCATGCCCCGGCAGAGACCGTTCTGGATGATCTCCCGCGCGGCAACCCCCCCGGCCAGGGCTTCCTCGCACCGCGACGCGGCCACTTCTTCCGCGCCGTCCCTCACCGCCGCTGCTATGGACGACAACACCAGGTCTTTTTCTCCCATCTTGCTCACCCTCACTTTATCGGGTATTTGCCGTAGATCTCCGCCGCCCGCACCACTGCCAGGGCGTTGACCAGCTCGATGTTGGGCGGGTACTCGCAAGCCGGCGCCAGGACGTAGCCGCCCCCCGGCGCCAGCGCCCTGATCTGCTCCCGGGCGAGTTCCATGATCCTGGCGGGCGGCTCCATGAGGATGCTCTGGGTGGGGATGAGGCCGGCGATGGCCGTTCTCTTACCATAATTTACCTTGAGCTCCGCCAGGCTCTCGCAGTCGTCCGGAAGGTCAGCGAGGGATACCATGAGCGGCTCTATGTATTCGAGCTGCAGGTCCAGATAGGGCCTGGTGCCGCAGTTATGAAGGGCCACCAGGGCGCCGTTTCGCCTGATCTCTTCCGCGATACGCCGGACATAGACCCCTTCCATCTCCACCCAAAGCTCGCGGGATATACCGGACTGCGAGGCGAAGAGGGTGTCCAGCATCACCGCGTCCACGCCGGTGTCGCAGAGGGCCCGCGCGTAATCCGTGAGCACCTCGGTGATGACCTCCAGGGCGGCCTTGACCTTCTCGGGATGTCGCACGCAGTCCACGAACAGCCTCTGGGCGCCGCGCATCATGGAGAGGACCCCCAGGGGGCCGAAGATGAACCCCATGACCGGGTAGCGTATCCCGGCCTTCCTAGAGAGGATCCTGCCCAGCTTGATGCACATACCCATGCGCGGGGTGCTGCGTGGGTCGAAGGGCTCGAGGCGCTCGTAATCGTCCACCGTGGCGATACGCGGCCTGCGATAGTCCGGATATGCGGTGCTGTAAGGGGGATATACCATCTCCTGGCCGAAGTCGGCGGCCTCCACCGAGAGGTCGATGACGGTGTAGAGGACGTCTCCGCCGATGAGCTGGTTGGCGGCGATATAGGCCTCCGCCGCCGCCTCGGGATCGCGCGAGAACCTCTCGTAGGATATGCCGGTGAGGCGGCGCGCCGCCCCGAGGAGGAAGTGGGTCACCGGCACGCGGTCGGGCTCCTTATGAAAGGCGGCGCACAGCACGCGTTCCAGGGGCAGGAGTTCCCCCACCTTCGCGTGCGCGTGGAAGAGGCCGGCGGCGGCGCGCATCATACCCATGGTGGGCCTGATGAGCCTGCCCCCGACGCGAGGATAGACGGACATTTTATTCCTCACCACCCTTGCTCTGTCTGACTGCGGTGGTGCTATGGTAGCATCCGGAAGCATGATTTGGAAACCGAATGCGGAGCCAGACGGCCCGCCCCCTTAAATTCCGTTCGGGATTGACGATAATGTTCATGAAAACCGGTCTTTCGCAAGGGGGCGACTTGCGCGAGTTGCGACGCATGATGGCCGTGACGGCCTCTATATCGTTTCTCTTACTGATCGCCGCGCCGCCCGCGTCAGCGCTGGGGAGCGCGGCTCGGTCAGATGCCTCTGTGCCGGGTTCCGGGATGCCTTCGGTCCGGGCCGAGGGCACCGTCTTCTCTCTCCCGGAGGGCCGCGCGGCAGAGGAGGCAGCGGCCCCCGCCGCCACGCCTTTCACCCCCTCCTCCACCCCCGGCACGGTGGGGGAACGATTCGGGGTGGCCTCCAGCCACATCAAGCTCTACGACGGGGCGACGGTGGAGAGGGAGTTCGCCGCCGCGGAAGATGCCGGCGCAGCCTGGCTGCGCTGCGACTTCGCCTGGTCGGACCTGGAACCCCTGCCGGGGGTGTGGAACTTCTCCGGGGCGGACGCGGTGGTGGAGAGGGCCGGGACCCACGGCGTGAAGCTGCTGGGCATCCTGGGGGCGGCTCCCCCCTGGGCCAACGGGGGACAGGACTGGAGGTATCCCCCCACGGACCTCGAGGCGTGGCGGGGATACGTGCGCACCGTGGCCGCGCGCTACCGCGGCCGGGTGGCTGCCTGGGAGGTATGGAACGAGGAGAACATCCACGCCTTCTGGATGCCGGAGCCCGACCCGGAAGCGTACCTGGAGCTGCTGGCCGCGGCCTCCGCTGAGATCCGTGCCGCCGATCCCTCGGCCGCGGTGGTCATGGGCGGAGTGGCGGGCCTGGGCCCAGACTACCTGGACGCCTGCCTCTCCCTGGGTGCGGCGGAATATATAGACGCCATCGCCTACCATCCCTACGCGGAGACCGTCGGGGAGGAGGGGCAGCCGCCGGAGGACACCTACCGTCCCAAGGAGAGGCTCTGCCGTAACCTGGTGGCCTTCGTGCACTGGCTGGTCTCGCTGTACACGGCGAAGGACCTGCAGGTCTGGATAACCGAGGTGGGCTGGCCCACCAGTCCCGAGGCACCGAGCGGGGTGGACGAGGACACCCAGGCGGACTATCTGCTGCGCACCCTCATAAACTACGCCTCCACCGACGTGGACCGCGTGATCTGGTTCAACCTGCGCGATACCCACCTCAACGACTGGGACCGCTACGGGCTGCTCAGGCGTGACTTCACCCCCAAGGCCTCGTATGCCTTCTACTCCACCTTCACGCGGGTGTTGGGGGCGGCTGCCGGGATAGACAACGCCACGGTCTCCTTTTCCTGTTCCCGGCCCCAGACCCTGGAGGCGCACTGTTTCCGCATGGCCGGCGGCGGACTGGCGCTTTCGGCCTGGAAGAGCGACGACGCGGCCGATTCCCTCTCCTTCACGGTCAACGACCCTGACTACGCGGACCCGCAGCGCGTGGATCCCTTGAGCGGCGCGACCTCCGCCCTGGCGGGGACGTCGCGGGACGCCGCGGGAAGGATCACGGTGAGCGGGCTCCCCGTGGGGAAGAGGCCGGTCATCGTCACCCTCGAGAGGGGAGCCCCAGAACCCGGGCCGGAGCCGGGCCCGCAGCCGCCGGAGGGAGGCAGCACTTTCTACTTCGCCGAGGGCTACACGGGAGAGGGTTTCCAGGAGTACCTCTGCGTGGGGAACGTGGACGAGGCCGAGGCGGAGGTCGAGGTGGATTTCCTCTTCTCCGATGGCTCATCCTCCGTACAGCGGTTCAGGGTGCCGCGAGGCTCGCGTTTCACCCTCGACGTGAACGCGGCGGTGGGTCCGGGCAGGGAGGTGTCCATGGCGGTCACCTCTGAGCGGAGGGTGGTCGCCGAGCGCCCCATGTATTTCACCTACGGGAAGGGGTGGACGGGGGGTCACGCGGTCATGGGGGCGCGGGGTCCCGCGCGGGAGTGGTATTTCGCCGAGGGCTACACGGGAGAGGGTTTCGATCAGTGGCTGTGCGTGATGAACCCGGGAGGTGAGGCCGCGGAACTGACCTTCCGTTTCCAGACGGAGGAGAAAGGGGAGGTGGTGGTGGATAGGCTCGGGGTGGCCCCGCGCTCCCGCGCCACCTTCCGGGTCAACGAACTGCTCGGCGACGGTTTCCAGAACTCCTGCGCGGTCCAGGCCTCCGTGCCGGTGGTGGTAGAGCGGCCGGTATATTTCGATTACCTGGGAACGGGTTCGCATCATTGGGAGGGGGGCCACTGCGTGATGGGGGCCACGTCCACCGGGCGCCGCTTTCTCTTCGCGGAGGGCTCCACGCGGGAGGACTTCGAGGAATGGATAACCCTCCAGAACCCCAACCCTTTCCCCATCGAGGTCTCGGCCCTCTACGTGTTCGGGCCGGGACAGGGGGAGCCGCTGGGCCGTACCTACCGCGTGGAGGGCGGGAGGAGGTCCACCATATTCGTGCCCGCGGAGGTAGGCCAGGACAGGGACGTGTCGGTGGAGCTGACCTCAGGGGACGGGTTCCTCGCGGAGCGGCCCGTGTACTTCTCATATGGCGGGGCGGGGGCTGACGGATGGGAGGGCGGGCACTGCGTCATCGGTGCGGGCGTCGGGGCGGACGAATGGCGGTTCGCCGAGGGATACACTGGAGAGGGCTTCCATAACTGGCTGTGCGTGCTGAACCCGGGCGGCGAGGAGGCGGTGGTGGAGGTCGCCTATCTCACCCAGGAGGAAGGAGCCCTCGAGCCGCGCACCCTGAACGTGCCGCCGCGTTCCCGCGCCACCCTCTTCGTCAACCAGCACGCCGGCGCCGGATACCAGCTCTCCTGCCGGCTGCGCGTGCTCGCAGGTCCCGCGGTGGTGGCCGAGCGGCCTATGTACTTCTCGCATGACGGGCGCGACGGCGGGCACGCCGTATTCCCATGGGGTCAGCCCCGGACATGGGACAATTATTTGAACCCCATGGAGCCGGAGTCTCCGCCTGCACAATAGCGCCTTCACCACCTGTCCGATGGCGTCCGTTCTTCATCTTTCCGGCTCGCCACACGGGGCAGGGGCGGGAGGCGCGGGTGCGTGTGTGGAGACCGGAGCCGTCCCCTTTCCTCCGCACGGTCCCGTCCGCGGCCCTCGAGACGCACCCCATGGAATTTGCCCTATCCACCCACGGGGAGTAACCTGTAAGCAAGTATGTACAAGGAGACTGCCGTGAGGGTCAGCCCCGGACATGGGACAAAGGCGGGAGGCGCGGGTGTGGGCACGGAGACCGGAGCCGACCCGTCATCACCCCCCGCAAGATCCGACCGCCTGTTCTCGAGACGGCCACCGCGCGCGGTGTCACATCGAGTCGAGGGACCTTGCCCACGGCGCAGGGCTTTCCCGTTCCGGACCGCGGGCGGCAAGCTCGCCCTAGCCTGCGCGGCGGCGCTGATTCTTTTGGCAATGATTTCCTCTACGGGGAGCATCGCCGGCACGGGCTCCCCCGCTCGGAGCGAGCTGCCGGACACCGCCCGTTTCACGCGCGATCCCTTCACCGCTCGGACCGGTGAGCTGCTGGTCGGACTTGAGGCCGCGGCGGCAGAGGGGGTCGGAAAGATGCTGGAGGGCGCGGGCGCGGGCCGGGTGGAGGAGGAGCTGCTGCGTTCGGGAAGGGTGTCCCTGAAGAGGATACGCCTGGACAGCGGCCTCTCGCCGCGTGAGGCGGCGTCGCTTTTGGACGTCCTACCCCAGGTGCTCTACGCAGAGCCGGACCACGCGGTGCGCATGGATTATTCTCCCGTTGACCCCGCTTACCAGCCCGAGCAGTGGGGCCTCCACAACTACGGCCAGCTTATCGGAGGAACGGAAGGCCTTCCCGGGGCGGATATCGGAGCCGAGGAGGCCTGGGACATCGAGCGGGGCCTCTCCAACCCCGTCACGGTGGCGGTGGTGGACACGGGCCTGGACCTATACCATCCCGACCTGGAGGACAAGATTTGGGTGAACGCGGGAGAGGTGCCGGGGAACGGCGTGGACGACGACGCCAACGGATATGTCGACGACACGCGGGGGTACAACTGGGCGGGCATCACCCAGGGCCGGTATTACTATTATGATTACGCCGAGAAGAGGTACTACACCACCGCCTGGTATTTCGGCTACAGCTTAACCAACCGGTTGCTGGCGCAGTCCATAAGGGGTGCCGGCTGTCCCCTCACCCACGTGGGTATCATCCTGCAGAGGGTCGGAAACCCGGCGGAGGGCGTCACCGTCTCGCTGCGATCCTCCCTCTCCGGCGCGGACCTGTCATCCCTGTATATCGCCCCCGGTGAGGTGAGCGAGTCGGGGGGAGAGATCTACCTGCCCCTTTCCGTTCCCGTGAACCTGGCGGAGGGAGCCACCTATTACCTCGTCTTCCGGACCTCCAACCTCGATACCTCGAACCATTACTACCTCTACCACAACTTCGTGGACGACCCGCCCGACCCCGACACCGACCAGTACGACCCTTACCTCGACGGCCGCGAATACCGGTGGACTGGATCGGCGTGGGAGGAGTTCGGGAGCTGGGACTTCTACTTCCGCACCAACCCCAACCCCCGACCCCGCGACGACAACGGCCACGGCACCCACGTGGCGGGGATCATCGGGGCCGAGGAGGGGAACGCGGAGGGAGGGGTGGGGGTCTCCTTCGGTGCCGGGATCATCCCTCTCAAGGTGCTGGACTGCTCGGGCAGCGGCTATTACTCGGATATCATCTCCGGCATGAGGTACGCCGCTGACGGCGGCGCCGCGGTGATCAACCTCAGCCTGGGAGGCACGTCGTATTCCGACGCCATGCAGGAGGCGGTGGACTACGCGCGGGCGAAGGGCGCCGTGGTTCTGGCCGCGGCGGGCAACAGCGGGGACGGCACCGTGCTCTATCCCGCGGGATGCGAGGGGGTAGTGGGGGTGGGCGCTACCACCAACCGCGATGTGCGCGCCGCATTTTCCAGCTACAACCAGTATGTGGACCTCACGGCGCCGGGTTGGTTCGTCTATTCCACCATGCCCACCTACCCCGCCGCCCTTAACTCCCTGGGATACGGACAGGGTTACGACTATCTATCGGGCACCTCCATGGCCACCCCCATGGCCTCGGGTCTGGCCGCCCTGGTGCGTTCCCTGCGGCCGGGTTACGGACCTGACGAGGTGTGGGTCGCCATGCGGGACCACGCCAGGGACCTCGGGCCCCCCGGACGCGACGACGAGTACGGCTACGGGCGCATAGACGCCGCCGCCACCCTGGAGAGCATTCAGGTCGCCCCCTACATCTCCTCCCTCGCGCCCTCCCGGGGAAGGGTGGGGGAGAAGGTGACCATCGAGGGCAGCGCCTTCGGGAGCGTCCGGGGCGCCTCATCCGTCTCCTTCGGCGGGGTGGAGGCCTCCCTCTACGACGCCTGGTCCGACACCGCCGTGACCTGCTACGTGCCCCCGGGCGTGGCGGGAGTGGTGGAGGTGACCCTGACCACCCCCGGTGGGATCTCCAACGCCCGCGCCTTCAGCGTCTTGCCTGCCATCTCCTCCCTCGCGCCCTCCCGGGGAAGGGTGGGGGAGAAGGTGACCATCGAGGGCAGCGCCTTCGGGAGCGTCCGGGGCGCCTCATCCGTCTCCTTCGGCGGGGTGGAGGCCTCCCTCTACGACGCCTGGTCCGACACCGCCGTGACCTGCTACGTGCCCCCGGGCGTGGCGGGAGTGTTGAAGGTGACCCTGACCACCCCCGGTGGGATCTCCAACGCCGTGCCTTTCACGGTCGAGGAAGCACCCCCCTCCACCACCTGGTACCTCGCCGAGGGCTGCACGGAGGGGGGCATGGAGACCTGGGTGCTGGTGCAGAACCCGGGAGACGCCCCCGCCTCCATAGCCATGGATTTCCAGACCGCCACGGGACGGGTGGAAGGCCCCCGCGAGACGGTGCCCGCCCGCTCCCGCCGCACCTACGAGGTGAGCAGGTACGTCACCGCCTGGGACGTCTCCACCACCGTCACCTCCGACCTCCCGGTGGTGGCGGAGCGCGCCATGTACGGCGGGAACCGCACCTGGGCCCACGACTCCGTGGGGGTCACCGCCCCCTCCACCACCTGGTACCTCGCCGAGGGCTGCACGGAGGGGGGCATGGAGACCTGGGTGCTGGTGCAGAACCCGGGAGACGCCCCCGCCTCCATAGCCATGGATTTCCAGACCGCCACGGGACGGGTGGAAGGCCCCCGCGAGACGGTGCCCGCCCGCTCCCGCCGCACCTACGAGGTGAGCAGGTACGTCACCGCCTGGGACGTCTCCACCACCGTCACCTCCGACCTCCCGGTGGTGGCGGAGCGCGCCATGTACGGCGGGAACCGCACCTGGGCCCACGACTCCGTGGGCTACACGCCCTGAGCCCGTACCGCTCCCGCCCGGATGCGGTCAGGCCCTGAAGGACCCGTTCATTTATAATAGGGGAGGAAACCGGGAGACGGGAGAGGACGGGGGGTGTCGCATGGAAGAAAGATACATCCTGGTCAACGACGTGGGTACCACGGGGGTAAGGGCGGTGATCTTCGACCGCGAAACCAACGTGGTGCGGGAGGTCTACCGCGAGATCCCGCAGATATTCCCGCGCCCCGGCTGGACGGAACAGGACCCCGCCGACCTCTTCGAGGGATGCGTAGAGGTAACCCGGACGGCCCTGGAAGAATCAGGCATCAGGCCCGTGGAGATAGCGGCCATGGGCATCGCCACCCAGAGGGCCACCAGCATGATCTGGGATTCCGAGACCGGAGAGCCGGTCTATAACGCCATCACCTGGCAGGACACCAGGATGTCCGACGAGTGCGAGAGGATAAACCGCAGCGCCATGTTCCGGCTGCTGCATCTCGCCGGCGGGGCGTACCAGCGCATCGCGCCCTTGAGCGAGAGGCTGCGCCGCAACCTGGTGGGGAAGCTGCTCATCACCGCCGCGCATTTCACCGTCACCCCCGCGCAGTCCTCCGCCCATGCCCGCTGGGTGCTGGACAACGTTCCGGGAGCGGCGGAGAAGGCGGCGGCGGGAAAGCTGCGCCTGGGCACCGTGGACACCTGGCTGGTCTGGAACTACACCCGTGGAGCGGTGCACGCCACCGACTTCTCCAACGTCAGCGCCACCGGCATGTACGACCCCTTCGGCATGCGTTGGAGCCCCCTCCTGCTCAAGCCCTTCGGGCTTCCCGGCGGCCTGGTGTTGCCGGAGATCCGCGAGACGGCGGGGGATTTCGGGGTGACCGAGGTATTCGGCGACCCCATTCCCATCAGGTGCGTGGTCGCCGACCAGCAGGCGGCGCTCTTCGGCGAGGCCTGTTTCGAGAAGGGCAGCGTGAAGTGCACCAACGGCACCGGCTCCTTCATCGACGTGAACACCGGAGATGAGCCCATGGCCTCCATATACCGCCTCACCCCCCTCATCGCCTGGAAGCTGGAGGGGAAGACCACCTACATGATGGAGGGGATCATCTCCAGCGCCGGCTCCTCCGTGCAGTGGCTGAGGGACAACCTCCAGATCATCAGGGACGCGGCGGAATCCCAGGAGCTGGCCCAGGCCTGCGAGGACTGCGGAGGGGTCTACGTGGTCCCCGCCTTCACCGGTCTCACCGCGCCCTACTGGGACCCCTACGCCCGCGGCACGGTCATCGGCCTCACCCGCGCCACCACCAGGGAGCAGGTGGTGAGGGCGACCCTGGAGTCCATCGCCTACCAGTGCAAGGACGTCATCGAGGCCATGCAGAAGGACACCGGTATCGCGGTGAGGAAGATCAAGGCCGATGGGGGAGCATCCGCCAACGATTTCCTCCTGCAGTTCCTGTCGGACATCCTGGACGCGGAGGTGGAGCGCCCTCAGGTCTTGGAGGCCACCGCCCTGGGGGCCGCATTCTTCACCGGCATCGCGGCGGGGATCTGGAGATATCCCGACGATATCTTGCGCATCCGGCGCGTGGACCGCGTCTTCAAGCCCGCCATGGACGCGGAGACGCGCGAGAGGCTATACGCCGGCTGGAAGAAGGCCGTGGAGCGCGCCTCTCGCTGGGCCTAGGCGGTCGGTTCCGGGCAGCGCCTCTATAGGCGCCTTCACAAGCGCCTTTATGCAAGCGCCTCTATAAGCGACTTCTCAGGAGTTCGTTTGCCTGCCGCCCGGCCTGCATATAGAGCGCGCGACCGGGACGCGGCGCCCTCTCTTTCGAACCGCCACCCGGTTCGTGCGAGGGTTTTCCGGTCCTTCCGCCGGCGGCCAAGGCCCCACCTCTTCGTTGTGTGCACGCGGAGGAAAGAAAGAACCACGCGAGCGGAGTCGCCGCAGGAAGCCCGGCTCGTTGACAATTCGCGACCGGGGGCCATAATATTATCGGTATGACGTTAACGTAAACGTCATACCTTGGGGGCGGCCGTCAAGGTCCATATTTCCCATGCAGCCACACGAGCGCCCGACCCCGGCATGGCCGACGGTGCCGCCACGGAGAGTCGCGGTGGCGGCGGATAAAGGAGGAATGCCATGTCCCTGCCGGACAGGAACAACCCCTACAGCTTCAACCCCTACCTGGAGTGGCGCAGCAAGGTCGATTACTATGCCGACGACCCCTTCCTCCAGGCCATGGTGCGCGCCTTCGCGGGCGAGGAGGCGGAGGAGGTGGACCGCGAGGCGAGGGAGTTCTCCAGGAAGGCCTCCTTCCGCTGGCGCGACTTCGCCGAGCGCATCGCCGCGCCGGAGAGACGCCCGTACATGATGCACTACGACGGTCACAAGAACCGCATCGACCGCATCGTCAGGCCCTACGAGGTCGAGGTCATGGAGAAGGAGGTCTTCTCCGAGGCCCTCTTCTCCCCACGCACCTCGCCCTGGACACGCTTCATCAAGATCGCCCTCCTGAGCCAGAACTCCGAGGCCGGGATACTCTGCCCCGTAGCCTGCACCTGGGGGCTGGTGGCGCTGCTGGAGAAATACGCGGACACCCCGGAGACCCTGCGCATCCTGGAGCACGCCAGGGACGGCATCGACGGCGACTTCGCCATCGGGGCGCAGTTCGTGTCCGAGATCCAGGGCGGCTCCGACGTCCCCGCCAACCTCGTGGAGGCGGTGCAGGAGGAAGGAGGCTGGCGCCTTTACGGCAACAAGTTCTTCTGCTCCGCGGCCCACGCGGACTACGCCGTGGTCACGGCCAAGCCCCGGGGCTCGGAGAGGGTGGGGCTCTTCGTGGTCCCCATGTGGCTGCCCGGGGACAAGGAGCGGGAGAGGCGCAACGGCTACACCATCGACCGCCTGAAGTGGAAGCTGGGCACGGTGGAGCTGCCCACCGCCGAGATCACCTTCGACGGCGCCCTGGCCTATCCCACGGGGCCGCTGGACCGCGGCGTGGCCAACGTAGTGGGCATCGTGCTCACCCTCTCCCGCCTGGTGGTGGGCATCGGCATGAGCAGCGGCATGCTGCGGGGCCTGCGGGAATGCCGGAAATACGCCGAGTTCCGCACCGCCTTCGGGCTGCCCATCGCCTCCTTCCCCATGGCGGCGTGGCAGCTGGAGAAGCACGAGCGCCTGGCCCGCCGCAGCGTGGCGGGATGCTGCAAGCTCTACCGCGACTTCATCGCCCTGCCGGGCGGCCTGGCGCCGGGCCTTACCACCGACGAGCCTCTGGAGATAAAGAGGAAGCGCTTCGACGTGCGGCAGCTGGTGATGCTGCAGAAGATCACCACCGCCGCGGACGCCAACGACATGTCGCGCCTGGGCATCAGCGTCTTCGGCGGCCACGGCGTTATGGAGGATTTTTCCAGCATCCCGCGCATGCTGCGGGACGGCCTGGTCAACGAGCTCTGGGAGGGGCCGCGCAACGTGCTCCTCACCCAGATGCACCGCGATTTCCAGAGGGTGGCGGAGTGGTATCCCGCCTCCGAATGCGTGGCGAGCATCCTGCGGGGCGCCGACCCCGAGGTGATCAGAGGATTCGCCGCGGAGATAGAGGAGCTGCTCTCCATCCCGCATCTCTTCGAGATGAACCCCAGGACGCTGGAGATCTGCGAGCGCTGGGACGATTTCTGCGCCCGCTTCTTCCACGCCTACCAGGATCTGGCCTTGGCGGAGGCGGAGGCGGGGCCGCGGCGGGAAGAAAAGAGGATAGAGGAACTGGCGAGAAGATAAGGGCCGGCGAGAAGCGGGAGGGGATGCCGATGGGCGGCAAGGGTGGCGGGAGGAAGGCTCGCCCCAAAACGACCATCTCCGAGCTGGCGGGGGAGTTCGGCATCACCCCGCGCACCATCCGCTACTACGAGGAGGTGGGCCTGCTCTCCCCCCACCGCGACACCCCCACCAGCCAGAGGCTCTACGACGACCGCGACCGGGCGCGCTTGAAGCTCATCCTGCGCGGCAAGCGCTTCGGCTATTCCCTCGCCGAGATCAAGGACATCCTCGAGCTCTACGACGTGGACCCCACCCAGAGGAAGCAGATCATGCGCACCCTGGAATACGGGCTGCGGCATATCCGCGAGCTGGACGAGAGGATCGAGGAGCTGCGGGAGATACGCGGGGAGATGCTGGAGTTCGCCGCCGGCTTCCTGCGCATCCTGGAGGAGCGCGGGGAGGACGGGGAGTTCGTGAGCCGTGCCCGCGAGATCGTGGAGGCGATGGATAGAGGGGACTGAAGGCGGCGGGCGGGGCGGGATGCCCGACGAGACGGGGCAGAGGAGGAGAAAGATGTTCGATTTCATCATGAGCGAGGAGCAGAAGTCCCTGCAGCAGGAGGTGCGCGACCTGGTGAGCTGGGTCCCGCGCCAGCTCATCCTGGACATGGACGCGATGATCGCGCCCTTTCCCAGGTTCTTCCTGGAAGAGGCCGGAAAGCGCAACCTCCTCGGGTTGCGCTTCCCGCCCGCGTACGGGGGGCGGGGCCTGAAATGGGAGGACGAGATAATCGCCATCTCCGAGATGTCCCTGGTGGGGGTGCCGCTCACCTGCCTCTACTCCCTGGTGAGCATCGTGGGCGAGTGCATCGTGCAGTTCGGCAACGAGGACCAGAAGCAGCGCTTCCTAGTGCCCACCCTTAAAGGGGAGAAGGTGTGCGCCGAGGCCCTCACCGAGCCCCGCGGCGGCTCCGACTTCTTCGGCGCCACCTGCACCGCACGCCGCGAGGGAGACCATTACGTGCTGCACGGCCAGAAGCGCTTCATCGTGGGGGCGGAGGGCGCCGACTATTTCATGGTCTACGCGCGCACGGATCCCGACGCCCCGCCGCGCGACGGACTCTCCTGCTTCCTGGTGGAGCGCGACGACAGCGTGGAGGTGAAGACGGTCTACGGGCTCATGGGAGCGCGGGGGAGCGGCACCGGCAGGGTGCTCTTCCGCGACACCCGGGTGCCGGCGGAGAACCTGGTGGGGGAGGAGAACGGCGCCTCCCATATCTTCTACCGCATGATGGTCCCCGAGCGCATGACCTCGGCGGCGGGCTGCGTGGGGGCGGCGCGGGAGGCCATCGAGCTGGCGGCCCGCTACACCACGCGGCGCAAGGCCTTCGGGGTGCAGATAAAGAACTTCCAGGCGGTCTCCTTCATGATCGCCGAGAGCCTGGTCAAGCTGGACTCCATGGCCAGCCTCATCTGGATGACCGCCCGGGCCATCGACTCCGGGGTGTCCCACGGGCGCATGCGCCGCATGGTCTCGGAGTCCAAGAAGTACGCCACCGAGGCGGTGTGGGACATCGTCTACAACGCCATGCAGGCCATGGGGGGCATCGCCTACACCAACGTCTATCCCATCGAGAGGATGCTCCGGGACAGCCGCCTGCTCTCCATCTGGACGGGCACCAACGAGATCATGAACCTCATCATCCAGCACGAGTTCTACAAGGAGCTGGAGGAGAAGGTGAGGGGGAAGCGCGACGTGGAGCTGGACGCCCCCGAGGCCTTCAACGAGGAGGAGAAGATCTACGAGTAGCGGGCGGCGAGTACGGCCGCGCGCCGCCGTCAGGGCCGCGGCGCGAGGGAGGCGAGGAAGGGGCGCATGAGGACGGAGACGGCTTCCTCGCCCCGGGGGATTAGCCAGTCCTCCTCGTAGGCGAGCATGTACACGAGGAAGAAGTAGATGAGCACCAGGATCCAGGAGACGAAGGAGGTGTCCAGGGCGGGGTCGAGGGTGCCCTCCTCGATGCCCGCCTGCATGAGCTTCTCGATCTCCTCCGCGCGCTCCGCGAGCAGGCCCTCGATGTTCTCCTGGAACCCCCGCGTGGCCGCCTCGGAGATGGTGTTCACCACCACGCGCAGCATGTCCGGGTTTTCCACGCTGAAGCGGAAGTGGCTGCGCATGAGGGCGTCCGCCAGCTGGTTGAAATTGGAGGCTTCCGGGAGCTCCTTCCAGAGGTGGTCCACGATGGACCCGTACACCTCGTTGCGGACGGCGTAGAAGAGCTCGCGCTTGCCTGGGAAATAACGGTAGATGGCGCGCTTGGTGATGCCCGCCTCCCTGGCGATGTCGTTCATGGAGGCGCCGTCGTAGTTCTTGGCCGCGAAGGCCTTGATGGCGGCGGCGATGATCTGCTGCCTGCGGGCTCCCCCCGACCTGCGTGTCCTCTCCGCCATCTCCTCACCCCCTTCGCTCCGCCGCCCCGGCCGTCGCCAGCAGCCGGTCGATGAGGTCCAGGTATTCGGCCTTGTCTCGGAAGGGCACCTCCAGGCCGAGGGCGTTGGCGATATAGACGATCTCCACCAGGGAGATGAAGCTCCAGGCGAAGTCGGCCACCTCGAGGTCTTTTCTCACCGCCCCCTGGCGCTGTGCCTCCTCGAGCATGTAGGACACGGCGTTGTGCAGGCGGTGCAGGCGCTGCACTGGCGACCTGCGCAGGCCTCCCGAGCCCAGCTCGGGTATGGAGTAATAATAGGCGCGCATCTTACTGCGGTGGCGGACGGTGTAGTCGAAGATGGCCTCGGCCGCTTCCCGCAGGCCCTCCAGGGGGGTGCTCCTCTTCAGCACCCGCTTGGTCACATACTTGGAGATGTCCTCCACCGTGGCGTTGCGCATGCTCTCCACCAGGTCGGCCTTGTCCCGGAAATGCTGGTAGAGCACGGGCTCGGTGATGCCCGCCTCCGCGGCGATGTCCGCGGTGGTGCAGCTGTAGTAGCCCCGGCGCGCGAGGCATCTCTCGGCCGCCTTGATGATGCTCTGCTTCCTCTTGTCGGCAGGCAGCCTCTTTCTTCTCATCTCCCTCGACCTTCGTATCGACGCAGCGGTCCCGCGACCGGGCCTCCAGGCCGCTCCCGTTTCGGGACGCCGCGCTTGAGAAAGGCTTCCGCTCCGGCATATAATACCACATCCGAAAGCCGTTTTCTCGTGGCATGGAATCCCGGAATATCGTTTTCACGGGAGTATATGCGGCAATCTTAGATTAGGGACCGTTTCCTTGCGTTGGGCCAGGGGGGACGCCTTCCTCGCCCGCGGGAGGAACGCCGCTCTCGCCATCCCCTGCGCGCCTTTCCCTGGATCTGGCCCGCAGCCAGGCCTTGACGGCGCGCTTCTTGTCCTCGGGGTCGTCGAGGTCGAAGAGCTCCCCGTCTATCTCCACGCGTCTGCCTTCCAATACCCCACCCTGTCGGCATACGAAAATGGACTGTTTTATCCAGTTATTCGGAAGCTGCCGATGCTTTCTTGAACCGCGCCTGGCGGGATCGCTCCCGGCCGGGTGGTCAGGAACGTCCGGGGGGGAGCCCGAAGCGCTCCTGGGACCTTGCCAGCAGCTTCACCACCGCGGGGTACATGCGCAGCTTGATTCCCAGCAGGCTGGTCTGTATGAACTCGAGGATGACCCCCACCGATTCCCGGGTGTCCAGGTACGCATAGTCGATGCGCATGCCAAGGCGCTTGAAGGTGCCCTCCTGCAGGATCTCGATACCCGCCTCGCGGCAGGCCCGCACCCGCTCCTCGAGGTCGCTCACCTCGAAAGCCAGGTGGTGCAGGCCTTCTTCGCGCCCGCCCAGGGTGTCAAGGTACACGTTGGGGCCCTCCAGCACCTGGATCAGCTCAAGCTGGACCTTGCCTGAGAAGGCCACGCCGATCTTGGACTTGAGCTTGGCCTTGCAGCCCTGGTACTCGCATCGCCTGGCCTTCATGGTCTGTACCAGCCAGGGCCCGATGCCGAACACCTCCTGGTAGCGGGCGATGGTCCTGTCCATGTCCTTGACGTAGATGCCTACCTGGGAGAGGCGAGGCATGCGCAGGCGGTCTCCCCTGGACATCGTGATCCCCCTTTCCTCACGAAGCTGTCCGGGCCGGGAGCCGGGAGAGGATGGCGGAGATGGCATCCACCAGGCTCTGTTCGTACTTCTCCGGCGGGCGGTCCTTGTTGTTCATCCAGTAGGTGACCGTGGACTCCACCATCCCGATGAGGATCACCGCCAGCACGTCGATGTCCTCCCTGGATACCCTGGCGGTGTCGGTGTAGGAGGCCACCACCCCAGAGACGACCTCGATGATGCTCTTGCGTATCTGGATCACGCGCTCCCTGGCTTTTGCGTCCACGTTGAGGTCGGTGTCGTAGATGAGGCGGAAGGCCGCCTCCGACCTGGTGACGAACTCGAAATAGGCGTGTACGCTGTGGCGGATGGAGGTGCGCCAGTCCATCTCCGACGGGTTGGGAAGGAGGAGGGAGGAACGCAGCTCATCTCCCGCGTTGTCGATGATGGCCAGCAGGAGGTCGAGCTTGCTGGAGAAATGGCGGTAGAGGATGGGCTTGGTGACCTCGGCCCGCTCCGCTATGGTGTCCATGAGGGCTCCGTGATAGCCGAACTCTACGAAAGCGCTCAGGGCGGCGTCCAGGATCACCTTCCGGCGTTCCGCGGCCGGCAGGCGCCGCTTGCGATTCTCATCCGCTTCCTTCATCTCATCACCCCGCAACATATTAGCATCAAAGACTCCGCGCCGAGAAGTGCGCGAGCGATGCGAGCAGGCTCGATGCCGGATGCTCTCCTTTTGTCTGGAAGGCGGTCCCGCGTCCGTTTCCGCGTAAAGATCATCGAGAGGCCGCGGGGATGGTGAAGAAGAAGGTTGTGCCCTTTCCGGGCTCCGATTCCACCCAGAGTCGCCCGCCCCAGCTCTCCACCGCCCTGGCGGACATGGCCAGCCCGATGCCCAGGCCAGGCGCCGGGGTCGATCCCCGCCGGTAAGGGAGGAACAACTCCTCCTGGAGCTCGGGCGGGATGCCGGGCCCGTCGTCGCGGACGAAGACCACCGTCTCGCCGTCTCCCCGCATGGAGCCGGCCTCCACGCTGGGGTCATGGGGACCCAGGTGATGCTTGAGGGCGTTGTCGAGGAGGTTTGCCATGCACCTGCGCAGAAGCTCGGGATCGGCAAAGGCCTCGCGCACCCGGAAGGACATCTCCAGGCGGGGGTGAAGCCCGGGGAAAGAGGGGAGGAGCTCCTCCCAGAGCTCCCGCGTCATCGCCTCGAGGTCCACGCTTTCCTCGCCGCGGCCTCCGAGGTCCCGGCGTGCGAGATCCAGCAGGGAGCCTATGAGGCGCTCCATGTTCTCGCAGGCCGCGGAGCAGCGGTCCAGGCATTCGGCCTCCTCCGCGTCCAGCTTCCCCGCCGCCGACTCGCGCAGCAGATGGAGGTAACCGCCCATGCTGGTTAGGGGGGCACGGAGCTCATGGGAGAGAGTATGGGCGAACGTCTCCAGCTCCACGTTGCGGCGCCGCAGCTCGGCCTCCAGCTCCATGCGGGGGGTGATGTCGATGTCCATGCAGAAGGCCTCAACGCTCCTGCCCTCCACCACCAGGGGGAAGAGGGTGGAGAGCACCCACCGCACGTTGCCCGCGCGGTCGCGGGTATGCCACTCCCGGGGGGAGGAGGGACGCGACTCCCGCCATACCTCGGAGAGGAGCGCCCTGAACTCCGAAGCTCCCTCCTGGTCGAGGATGAGCTGATCCAGGGTCTTGCCCAGCGCCTCCTGCCGCGAAAACCCGTAGAGCTCCTCGGAGGCGCGGTTCCAGTAGGTGACGCGCCCTTCGGCGTCATATCCCTGCACCGCGACCAGGGGTGCCTGGTCGATGGCGAGCTTGAAGCGTGTGTCCGCCTCCTCGGCGATGCGCTTATCCACCTCGCTTTCGCCCTGTCCGGGCAGTTCCGTGACCAGCCCCAGCATCAGCCTGCGCTCCCCGAGGTCCACCGGGGTGCCGGTTACCGCGCATCGCTTGAGGGTGCCGTCCTTGCACCTGCCGGTGCCCACGAAGCCCTCGAACTCCCCGCGGCGGAGCTTCTCCAGCTCGCTCTCCGAGAGCTGCCGCTCCTCGGGGACGTGCAGGTCCTGCACGTACATGGAGCGCAGCTCCTCGAGGCTGTAGCCGGTGAGGCGGGAGGCGGCGGGGTTGGCCTCCAGGATGCGGCCGTCGAGCTCGCTCAGGATGATGGCCTCGTTGGCATGCTCGAAGACGAGGCGGAAGAACTCCTCCGCCTCGCGCTCCCTGGTCACGTCCCGCATCACCGCCAGGGTGGCGATGCCCTGGGAGTCCTCGATGACCGAGGCGGTGAGCTCTAGGGTTATCTCCCGCCCGTCCCTGCGCCTGACCCAGATGTCGTAGGTCTCCGGGATGCTCTCGCCCGCCCGCCGCCGTCGGTAGCGTTCCGCGATGATGTCGCGGGAGGCCGGGGAGGCGAAGTCCAGGAAGGGACGGGAGGTCAGCTCCTCCTCGTCGTAGCCGAGGATCTCGCACAGCTTGGGGTTCACGTACACGAAACGGTCGCCGCGCGCCAGGGCCAGGCCAGCGTTCATATGTTCCACCAGGTGACGGTAGCGCCCCTCGGCCTCCTCCCAGCCGCGCTGCGCCCGGTGTGCCTCCCACTGCTTACGCAGGGTCATGGCCATGCGCTTGAACTGCAGGGAACCCGAGCGCTTGATGAAGTAATCGTTGGCCCCCTCGTGCAGGGCATGGGAGGCCACCTCCTCGTTCCCCTGCCCGGTGAGGAAGATGAAGGGTATGGCGGGGTCGCGCCGGCGCACCTCCCGCAGCAGGGCGAGGCCGTCCATGCCCCCGCCCAGTGCGTAGTCGCTGAGCACCAGGTCTATATGTTCCTCCGCCATGATACGTAGCGCCTCCTCGGCGCTCGCGGCGCCCAGCACCTCCAGCTCGGGGTCCTGCATGGCCAGGCCCCGCCGGATGAGCAGGGCGTGGTCCTGGTTGTCCTCCACGTGCAGAATGCGGATCATCTCCGTCCTTTTTCCGTTTGCCGTATGGAATCTCAGCCGCGGGCTGCGACGGGTTGATGCGGCGCGCCGTCTTCCCGCGGCGGCAGCGGACCTCCTCACGGATGTTTACCCCTTGCTTTACACATTATAGCGCTACGGGCGCGTTTTGGCGCTCTTTAGGCGCGGGAGGCGGCGGGCTCGGTGGGCCGGCTGCCTCGCCGTATCCGCGGAGTCGTGGGGCGGGCGTGCCCTTTCTCGCCGGCCCGCGTGGCCGGGCGGTGGGGTCACGAGGGCGGAGCGCCCCGTGGGGTTTATAATAGGCGCATGACGGATTTCAGGTACGTGGACGACCCGGCCGCGCTGGAGGATGCCGTGGAGCGGCTGCGCGGCTGCCGCAGCATCTCCGTGGACCTCGAATCCGACAGCTACCACCATTATGCCGAGAAGATAGCCCTGGTTCAGGTGTGCGGCGGAGGGGAGATCTTCATCCTGGATCCCCTGCGCGTGGACCTCGCTCCCCTGGCGGACCTGCTGGCGGAGAGGGGTATCGAGAAGGTCTTTCACGACGTCGACTATGACGGACGCATGCTCCTGACCTACTTGGGGGTGAAGCCGGCTCCCGTCTTCGACACCATGATCGCGGCGCGGGTCCTGGGGAAAGAGAGGATCGGGCTGGCCGACCTGCTGGCGGAGTATTTCGGCCTGGCCATGGACAAGAGGTTCCAGAAGGCGGACTGGTCCCGGCGTCCTCTCGGCGTGGGGATGCTGGAATACGCCGCCCTCGACGTTGCCTACCTGGCTTCCCTCCGTGACCGACTCCACGACGAGCTGGTAGGGTGCAGAAGGGAAGCATGGGCGCGGGAGGAGTTCGAGCGGGCGGTGGAGGGCCTGGAGCCCATGCCCGAGCGCACCGTCGACCTGCGGCGGGTGAAGGGCGCGAGGGAACTCTCGCCCCGCCAGCTCGCCGTGCTGCGCGAGCTGATGCGCTGGCGAGAGGAGCGCGCGCGGGAGAGCGACGTCCCCACCTTCAAGATCGTGGGCAACGACAGGCTCCTGAAGGTAGCGCAGGCGTGCCCACGCGACCGCGGCCAGCTTGCTGCCTCGGGAGCCCTCTCCGAGAGGCAGATCGCGCGGTTCGGGCCGGAGATCCTCAAGGCGGTGGGAAGGGGGATGCGGGCGCCTCGCGAGGACCTGCCCTCTATGCCCGTCCCCGTACATCAGAGGCGCGACCTGGCGGCGGAGAAGATCCTGCGAGAGCTGAAGGCTGCACGCGACCGCAAGGCTGCCGAGCTGGGCATGGACCCCGGCTTCCTCCTCCCTAACGCCGTCTTGAAGGCCGTGGCCCGCCTCAAGCCCTCCGGAACCGCCGAGCTCGAGGAGAGCGGCCTGCTGAAGGGTTGGCGGCTGAAGATCATGAAGGATATACTCACCAGCGGATGACCCGCCGCCGCAAGCCGTGGAGCACTGATCTCGACGGGGCATCTTCCATAATATTCCTCCACCGCACGCGCATGAACCGGCTCCCGCGGTCCCGTACCCGAAACCGAGGGCGGGCCCCAGAGCTTCATGCGTGGGGCGTACCGCACCGGCGGCAGAACCGCTCCTGCGCCGATGCCCGGGGATGGCCGCACCTGCGGCAGTAAAGGGGCGTGGGCGCGGCGCCGCTCGCCTGGCCGCCGGGGATGTCGCCACCGGCTTCTGTCCCCATACCCCCATCGCCGGTCTCCGGGGCGGTGCCCGCGGCCGCCGGGGGCATGGGCTCGCCCGCGCCGGCCTGCGCGGCGGGCGGAGCATGAGGCGTCAGGGAGGCGGGAGCCCTGAAGGGAGCGGCCCGGCGGGTGAGCAGGAAGAGCAGCAGGAGCAGGGACACCGCCATGAGCAGGGAGAAGACGAGGATCAACAGGGTCTTGTTGGCCGCCAGGAAGCCTTTCTCCGCCTTCGCCGGGGGCAACCTGTAGGTGAGGGTGCCGGAGCTCTCGTCGAAACGGGCTTCCCGCGCGCCCGCAGGCAGGTCGATCACCACCCTCTCCTCCAGCCCCATGGTCTCGAAGAGGGTCCACTCGTTGTTGAGGGTCCAGTACGCCTCCAGGACCACCTCGTCGTCGCTCTCCCTGTCGAGGGCGTAGCCCGCGTATCCGAAGACCGTCCAACCGTCCTTGAGGTTATAGGCCAGGCCCGGGGTGCGGAAGGAGATGGTCACCGTGGCCTTGCGGGCATCCACCTTCACCTCGAAGTCCTCCACCTCCCCCACTCCGCTGTCGGAACGGTAGCGGCGGGAGAGGAGGCCGGGGTTCTCTTCGAACAGGTAACCGTACTCGTCAAACCAGCCCCGGTCGTAGGTGATCACGTCGGTGATGCGGGCGTCTCCCACCTCGTCTATCTCCATCCGGTATTCCTCCCGGAGGCTGAACTCTCCCTCTTTGCCCAGTTCCTGCGCCGCCGCCCCCGGGGCGTAGGGAATGAGCAACGCGCACAGGAGCGCGAGGGGGAAAAGCGCGCGCAGGACCCTGCTGCCTACCATATCGGCATCACCCCCCGGCGCCAGGCATCCTCGATGTCGATGAGTATGTAGCTGCCTCCCTCTATCGCTTCGGCGATCTCATCCGCGGCGATGGTCACGCATTCCTCGGCGGTCACCTCGGGGCTCGTCTCCCCCGGGAAATGGCTCAGGGCATAATCCCTGTCCACGAAGGTCGATTCGATGGCGAAGAGTTCCCCGCTGCCGGGCAGCTCGATTACCGGTATGGCGTGGCCGGGGATCAGGGCCACGAAGGAGCGGATGCCTATGGCCTCCATGAGGGCGGCCATGCATATGGCCAGGTCCAGGCAGGTGCCGGAGGCGCGCTCCAGGGTCTCGTGGGGATACTGCACGTACTGAGCCGTGCGCGACGACCAGTAGCTCAGCGGCTCCTGGATATACCTGACCCCGAGCTGGCGCATGACCTCGAAACAGCGCAGGAAGGCGGTATAGACGTCCTCGTCGCTGGTATTGGTCTCCAGCCCGGATCCGACGGCGTTGGCGACGCTCTTCACCGTCTCCTGGTTGGGGGTGACGAAGGCGGCGATCATGGGGTAGTTGTCGAAGGCGTCGGAGAAGGTGATGATGTCCTCCTCGGCGAGGTCGGTGAACACGAAGTCGTTGCGGCCTAGGAGGTAGATCTTCTCCGTGTCCTCCACGGGCTTGTCCAGGCCTTCGTATTCGTAGCGCATGGTGAGCTCGGCCGGGGTCTTGGAGGTGATGCCCTTCATCTTCTCGTCGTCGAGGTTGGGCCAGCAGTAGTCCCTCACCGTCTGGCCGGGCAGGATCTCGGGATATATCTCCGTGGAGGTCCAGTCGCAGTAGCCCTCTATCCTGTAAGAGATGCGGAAGTCGCGCACCGGGGTATCGCCGACGTTTTTGATCAGGGCCTTCGCGGCCCAGAAGTTCTGGTTGTCGTCGCCGTAGATCTTGTAGGCGGCGGTGAGGAGCTCCTCCCGGACGTGCAGCCTGACGTCGAGCTTCGCCTCCCCGCTCTCCCCCTTTTCCCCGGCGGTGAGGGCGAGGACCAGCCCGGCTGTGGAGCCCAGGAAGATAAGAGCGAGGAGGAGGGAGAGAATCGTTCTGGCGGGCTTGCTCATAGTGTATCCCATTCCCGTGCTGCTAACGCAGCGCTCTTGGCCAACATCCTTCGACCAGCATTATACCCCGGGCGTGTGATAAAATCTCACTCTATGGAACTGAAAGGGTTGATTCTTTCCGGGGGAGAGGGGACGCGCCTGCGCCCCATCACCCATACCAGCGCCAAGCAGCTGGTGCCCGTGGCCAACAAGCCCATCCTCTTCTACGGCCTGGAGGCCTTGAGGGACGCGGGCATAAGCGACATCGGCATCATCGTGGGGGATACCGAGGCGGAGATAAGGGCGGCGGTGGGCGACGGCTCGGCCTGGGGGGCGCGGGTGACCTATATACGGCAGGAGGCGCCGCTGGGCCTGGCCCACGCCGTGCTCACGGCGGCGGATTTCCTCGCGGACACGCCCTTCGTCATGTACCTGGGCGACAACCTCATCAAGGAGGGGATCACCGCCTTCGTGGAGGAGTTCCGGAGCAAGGAAGTGGAGGCCCTCATCCTCCTCGCCCATGTGGAGGAGCCCCAGCGCTTCGGGGTGGCCGAGCTGGAGGGTAGCAGGATCGTCAGGCTGGTGGAGAAGCCCAAGGAGCCCCCCAGCGACCTGGCCTTGGTGGGGGCCTACATGTTCCGCCCCTCCATCATCGAGGCCTCCCGCGCCATCAAGCCCTCCTGGCGCGGGGAGCTGGAGATAACCGACGCCATCCAGCACCTCATCGACGTGGGGATGCGGGTGGAGGCGCACGTCATCAACGGCTGGTGGAAGGATACCGGGCGCCTGGAGGACCTCCTGGAGGCCAACCGCATGGTCCTGGAGGGCATCGCCTCCCGCTGCGAGGGGAGCGTGGACGGTGAGTCCAGGGTGGACGGCCGGGTGGTCATCGAGGAGGGGGCGGAGATCGTGCGCAGCGTGCTCAGGGGCCCGGCGATGGTGGGCAGGGGCTCGCGGGTGGTGGACTCCTTCGTCGGCCCTTTCACGTCCATATATTACGGCGTGACCCTGGAAAGGAGCGAGATAGAGCACTCCATCGTGTTGGAGAACAGCCGCATCTCCGATATCCCGGGGCGCATCGAGGACAGCCTCATCGGCAAGAACGTGGAAATCTCCAGGTCCGGGGCGCGCCCCAGCTCCTTCCGCTTCATGCTGGGAGACAATTCCAGGGTGGGACTGGTCTGAGCCGGGCGGGCCCGGTCGCGACGGGCCCGTGTGGGACGGAAGGACGCTCTCCAGCCCTTGCGGCCCGCGGGGGCATCCGTCGGCAGGGCCGTCGGAGGGCGGAGATGGAGACGGAGGTGGAAACCTGTGTGGGAGAAGCGTGGCATCCCGGGGAGGTCTCGTGATAGCGGGGGTTGAGATCAGGGAACTGGACACGGATCTGGATGCGGCGGGGGCGACCACGGCGGTATGGGCCGAGGGAGCCGCGCCCCGCCTCTCCTCCCTGGACGTGAGGCGCCTCTTCCCCGGGGTGGTGGAGGCCTGGACGCTGCGCGAGGAAGCGGCGGAGCGGGTGTTCTGTCTGCAGGGGATGATCAAGCTGGTGCTCTGCGACCGGCGCGAGGGGTCGCCGACCCGGGACGAGGTCATGGAGCTCTTCCTCGGGGAATACCGCCCCCGCGAGGTGCTCGTCCCCCCCGGCGTGCTCAGGGGATGGAAGGCGGTGGGAGGACGGGAAGCCATGGTGTGCCTGGCCCTGGAGGGCGGCGGCGGAGCCCGCACCTTGTCCCGGGAGGAGGCGCGGGTGCCCTACGACTGGGAGATCGTCATGCGCTAGTCCGCGCGGGGCGCAGGGCGCGGGGAAAAGAAGGGAAGCGAAAGAGGATATGCGCCTGCTCGTGACCGGAGGCTGCGGGTTCATCGGCAGCAACTTCATACGCCTGGTGCTTCGGGAGCACCCGGAGGACGAGGTGATCAACCTGGACAAGCTCACCTACGCCGGCAACCCCATGAACCTGAAGGAGGTGGAAGGGGATTCCCGCTACTCCTTCCTCAAAGGCGACATCTGCGAGCCCTCCGACGTGGGGGCGGCCTTCTCGCGCGAGCCGGACGCGGTGGTGAATTTCGCCGCCGAGACGCACGTGGACCGCTCCATCATCTCGCCCGAGGATTTCGTGCGTACCGACGTCCTGGGGACCTTCCGCCTGCTGGAAAAGGCCAGGGAGAGCGGCGTCAGGATGCTGCAGGTGAGCACCGACGAGGTCTATGGGAGCATCGAGGAAGGATCCTTCCGCGAGGACAGCCCGCTTCAACCCAACAGCCCTTACGCGGCCTCCAAGGCGGGGGCCGACCTCCTGGTGCGCTCCTACGTGCGCACCTACGGCTTGGACGCGGTCATCGTGCGCAGCTCCAACAACTACGGGCCCTTCCAGTACCCGGAGAAGGTCATCCCGCTCTTCGTGACCAATATCCTGGAGGGAAGGAAAGTGCCCCTCTACGGGGAGGGGAGGAACGTGCGCGACTGGCTTTTCGTGGAGGACAACTGCCGCGCCATCGACCTGGTGTTGCGGAAGGGAGAGGCGGGAGGCATATACAATATCGGGGCTGGACAGGAGAGGACCAACCTGGAGCTGACCCTGGCTATCCTGGAGATCATGGGGGCGGGAGAGGAATGCATCGAGTACGTGGCCGACCGGCCGGGCCACGACCTCCGCTACTCCGTGGACAGCTCCAGGGTGAGGGCGCTGGGGTGGAGCCCGCGCCGGGATCTCATAGAGGGGCTGCGGGAGACGGTGCAGTGGTACCGCGATCACCGCGATTGGTGGGAGCCCATCAAGAGCGGCGATTTCCGGCGCTATTACTTGGAGAAGTACGGCGATATCTGAGGTCGCGGCCTCGGTGATGAAGAGGGCACGGGAAACCACGGCCGCGCACGGAGTCCGAGAACGGGGAGTGGTGGACAGATGAAGCTTTCCATCGTCATACCGGTGTTCAACGAGCGCAACACCATCAAGGAGATCCTGCGCCGCGTGAGGCAGGTCGACCTCGGAGACCTAGAGCGGGAGATCGTCGTCGTGGACGACGGCTCAACCGACGGCACTCGGGACATCCTGGCCATGGAGGAGAACTCCATGACGCGGGTCATCTATCACCCCCAGAACCGCGGCAAGGGAGCGGCGGTGCGCACCGGCTTCGACGCCGCCACCGGCGACCTCGTCCTCATCCAGGACGCGGACCTGGAGTACGACCCCGAGGACTACCCCAGGCTGCTGGAGCCGGTGCTCAAGGGGAAGGCGCAGGTGGTGTACGGGTCGCGCTTCACCGGACCCCGCAAGAACATGCTCTTCTGGCACTTCGTGGGCAACCGTTTCCTGGCCCTGGTGACCAACATCCTCTACAACACCACCCTCTCGGACATGGAGACCTGTTACAAGCTCTTCACCCGCGAGGCCCTGGAGGGCATCGAGCTCAAGTCCGACCGGTTCGATATCGAGCCGGAGATCACCGCCAAGATACTGAAGAAGAGGATAAGGATCTACGAGGTCCCCATCTCCTACACCGGGCGCGAGATGGAGGAGGGTAAGAAGATAAGCTGGCGAGACGGCATCCCCGCCCTCTGGGCCCTCATCAAGTACCGCTTCACCGACTGACGGCGCCGGCACCTGCGTCCCTGGGGGGAGGAGGCGACGGAGCCCGGGGACGCGCGTATCCGGCGCGCGAGGTGAGTGGGGGCATGCAGGGGGATGCCGCGACGGAGCCGGGCCTTGAAGCGGGGCAGCGGAACAAGGCGGCCCATCCGGCCATGACGGCGTGAAGGAGGAAGGATATGGAAGAGTGCCGCGGAACGGAGCCGCGGAGCCCTTGGCCGCCCTGGGTCTCCTTCCTGACCACGGCGTCGGCTCTTCCGGCAGCGGCCCTGGGGACGGTCTCGCTCTGGCGGGGCGGGAGGGGCAAGCTCCTCCCCTGGGCGGGGGCCTGGGGCCTCTTGACCACCGTCTCCCGCCGCTATATATGCGCCCGCTGCCCCTATTACGGCGAGCACTGCTCGACCCTCTTCGGCAGGTTGACCCCCCTGATGTGGGAGCGCGACGAGCGGCTCCTCACCACGCGCTCCTTCTACTGGGATATCGCCCTGGCGCCTATCCTCTTCGTCCTGCCCGCGCCGGACGCCTACCGCGTCTCCAAGCGCCTCTTCATCGCTTACCTCGCCGCCTGGGCCCTTTTCCTGGGCACCTTGCACACCCTGGGTTGCCGGCGCTGTCCTCTCACCGTGTGTCCCTTCAATCCCTCCCGGTGATCGGAGGGATGACCGTATCCGGACGATACCCGGCTCGCGCCGCCAAGGTCACTTCAGGCTCTCGATGAAGGAGTCCACGTCGATGGCCGGCAGGGTCATGATGCGCACCGTGCCGCGCGAGGAGAGCTGCACCGAGATCTTGGCGATGGTCTCGTTGTTGGGGGCCTCCACGATGTTGATGAAATCGTACTGACCCAGGATGACGTACTGAGAGAGCACCTTTCCGCCCATGGCCTCGACGTCCTTGTTGACCTCCTTGATGCGGTCCGGATTCTTGGTCAAGGTGGCGCATCCCTCGTCGGTGAGGCTGCTGATGAGGATGTAGGTAGCCATGCCGTTCTCCTTTCTCTCGCCCCGTTTCCGGGTGAAGACTACACCTGGACGATATAGAAATCTACCCCTCCGGGAGGGAACCTAAACTGGTGCTGGAGCCCCGCCGCAGGGATCCGCCGCTCGCGGCCTCCTCGCGGCGCCTCTCACCCCGTGCACGTGACCGCCGAGCCCGGCGGTTGATGGAAGACGATGGCAGGGGGGGTGGTATGGGTTATACTCGTCTCGAAGGGGGCGTCCAGGCCCCTCGCCCGGGATCGCGGTGAACTTGCGGGGAGGTGATGGGCTTGACGGAGGAGAGCGGTGGTACGTCCGGTGTTTACAGGGTTGCGGTGGTCTACCACCCCGATTTCTCCACCCGGGGATATCCCGCCCTCAAGGGACGCGTGGCGCCCGCTTTCCAAGAGCTGGAGTCGCGCGGCCTGCTGGAGCTGGAGGGAGTGCGGGTCCTGGAGGCGGAGCCGGCCGACGAGGAGCTGGCCGCCGAGGTGCACAGCGATTCCCACCTCCGCGGGGTGAGGGCCAGCGGTCATTACGATATCGCACTGCTCTCGGCGGGGGCGGTGATCCGCGGGGCCCGCGAGGCGGGGGAGGGGAGAGCGCTGGCTTCCTTCTGCTTCACGGGGGCGGCTGGGCACCATGCCTCCCACGACGGATTCTGGGGGTTCTGCTTCCTCAACGACGTGGCCATGGCGGTTACACACCTGAGGGAGGACGCGGGCTTGCGGCGCTTCGCGATCATAGACATCGATCCCCATTACGGGGACGGGACCAGGGACATCCTCGGGCCGGACCCCGAGGTGCTGCACGTGAACTTCCATTCGGGTCCCGGCATGGGAAGGAACGGAGGTCCCCACAACCTGGACATCGCCCTTCCCCATGACGCGGACGACCGCCGCTTCCTGGCGGGGGTGGAGGAGGCCTTGGAGGCCGTGCGGGGGTTCGAGCACGACCTCCTCTTCATCATCTTCGGGCATGACGGCCACCGCGACGATTACGGCGCCTTCGAGCTGGGAGACGAGGCCTACGCCTCCTTCGCGCGCAGGGTGAAGGAGGTCTTCCCGGAGCGCGTGTGTTACGTGCTCTCGGGCGGCGCGGACGCCCGGGTGGCGCGCCGTGCGGTGGGGGACGTGGTGGAGGTGCTGGCGCGGTGAACGCCGGGCGCTCGCCGCGGAGGGGACGAAAGAGGGACAAGGCCGCATCGCTCCTCCTGGTCGCCGCCCTGTCCCTTGCCGCCGTCCTCTGTCCCGGAGGTATGCCTGCCGGGGAGAGGGCGGCCGCCTCTTCCTCTCCCCGCGCCGTGCTCACCTTCGACGACGGCTACGGGTTCGACCACCGCATCCTCGACTTCCTGTCCTCGCGGGGCATCGCCGCCTCCGCCTTCGTCATCGGCTCCTGGGCGCAGCGGAACCCCGAGCTGCTCAAGGAGATGAACGCTCTGGGGTGGGACATCTGCAACCACACCCAGAACCACCCCTGGCTCACCAGGCTCACCGACGACCGGATACGGGCGGAGCTCAACGCCTGCCAGGCGGCGATCGCCTCCATCACCGGACAGAACCTCCCCGTCTTCCGCCCCCCCGGGGGCTTCATCGACGCCAGGGTCACCGCCGCGGCGGCCTCGGTGGGCCTCTCCCCGGTGATGTGGGACTTCGACAGCATGGACGCCCTCAACACCTCCCTCTCGGTGCAGGAGCGCGTCAACCGTATGGTGGCCTCGGCCCGGGACGGCAGCATCATCCTCTTCCATTTCGGGGGACGCGGCACCATCGACCTGGTCACCGGAGTGGTCGAAGGCCTGCGCCGCAGGGGCTTTACCTTCGTGACCCTGAGCGAGCTATATGGATGGAAGAAGATGGTGCGGGGCGGAGAGGCCGGTCCCGGGGCCAGGGAGCCGGCCTTGCGCCAGGTCTTCGCCGAGGGCACCACGCGAGAGGGCTTCGAGGAATGGCTGCTGGTCTTCAACCCCAACCCCGACCCGGCCGCCCTGCATGCCAGCTATTATGCCGGGGAGGAGTGGGTTCGGAAAGAGTACGAGGTACCGGCGCGGGGCCGCCTCTCGGTCGCCGTGAACCGGGAGGTGCCCTGGAGAGGGGACGTGGCGGCGGTGCTGGAGGCCTCTCTCCCCGTGGTCGCGGAGCGGAGCATCTATTTCAACCGCGGGGGCGGTTGCGGGGGCGGCACCACCGCCCTGGGGGTGGCGGAGGGCGCCACTGTCCACTATCTCCCCGAGGGCACGGTGAGGCTTGGATTCGAGGCCCACCTTGCCCTCTTCAACCCGGGAGCGAGGACGGCGGCGGTGAGGGTGGCGCTGCACGGCGCGGCAGGAGAGGCCTGGTCCGGCGAGCTGGAGTTGAGACCGCTCATGCGCCTCACCCTGCGCCTCAACGACCTCGTGCCGGAGGGCGATTATTCCGCCACCGTGCACGCCACCGAGAAAGTGGCCGTGGAGCGCTCCCAGTATTTCGTCTACGACGGTTTCTGCCCGGGGGCGAGTTGTTCCCCGGGGATGACGGAGCCGGCCACGAAGCTCTGTTTCGCCGAGGGCACCACCCGCGAGCGGTGCGATTCCTACCTGGCCCTCTTCAACCCCTGCGCCTACGCTACGTGCCTGGTGCTGAGGATGCATGTGTCGGACGGCAGCGTGAGAGAGGAGAGGATGTGCCTGGGGGCGGGGGAGCGAAAGACGCTGCGCCTCGACCGCTATCTGCCGCCCGGCTGCGACTACTCCCTGGAGGTCCTTAGCCTCCTGCCAGTGGCCGCGGAACGCGCGGCCTACTTCCAAGACCACAACCTCGCGGGAGGGTTCTGCGACGTGGGGGTGGCGGACCCCTCGCGGCGGTGGATCTTCGCGGAGGGAAGCACGGGGCCGGGGTTCAGGCAGTGGCTTATCCTCTTCAACCCCAACCCTCGAGAGCTGGCGGCTTCGGTCACCTATCTCTGCAGCGGGGAGGAGCTGGCGCGCGAGTACCCGCTGCCGCCGGGAGGGAGGGTCACGGTGGACGTGGGGGCGGAGGTCGGGGAACGTCCCGAGGTGGCCATGGAGGTCTCCTGCGAGGAGGGGATAGCGGCGGAGCGCGCCCTGTATTTCGACCGCATGATGCCTTGAGCGCCCGGCGGGCGTAGAAATGCGAGCACGTTCGGGTATAATGTATGGGACGACAGGATCGACCAAGAAGGAGGTTGCATCGATGGCGAACGAGAAGGACGAACTTCTGCAAAAGGAGATAGCGGGCTACGAGGAGGAGCTCAAGGTCCTGGCGGGGAAACTCCAGGAGCTGGCGGGCGTGGACTGCTCCTTCGGGGCCTGCGTCTTCGATCCCGAGATGCAGGACGTGGAGTCCAAGCTGGCGGAGATCGAGAAGAGGAAGAAGGTCCTCGCCGAGGTGATGGAATCCCTCAAGCAGTGCGGCATCGAGTAGGAACCAGCCGCGGCCGGCTCCGTCTTTGACGGCCGGGAGCAAGGAAATAAGAAGGCTTCCCCTGGAAGCCTTTTCCTTTTTGCGACGTTTACCCTCGCCCGCGTCACCCGCGGTGGGGGGCACGGGCGCCTCATTCCTCCGAGCGCAAACGGCGACCGTACCTATTCCACCTCGAAGAACTGGTCCTCGGGCGCGCCGCAGATGGGACACTTCTCGGGGATGACGTCGTCGGCCACGTACCCGCACACGCCGCACACGTAGTAATTCGGGATGCGGTCGGCGACCATGTGCTGCAGGGCGCCCTCGTAGAGCTTGGCGTGCCTCTCCTCCACGTCCCGCGCGTAGGCGAACATGGTGGCGGCCGCCTTCTCGCCCTCCGCCTCCGCCTCGGCGATGAAGGAGTCGTAGCCCACGGCGGCTATCTTCTGCTCGCTGGCCAGGGCCTCCTCCAGGTTGGTCTCGGTGTCCTTGATCTCCCGCAGCAGGCGCAGGTTGTTGAAGGCATGCACGGCCTCCGATTCCGCCACGGCGCGGAAGAGCTTGGCCACGCCCTCGTATTCCTCCTCCTCCGCTTTTTTCGCGAAGGCCTTTAGCCTGACCACCGCCTTGGACTCGCCGGTGTAGGCATCGTATAGGTTCTGTCTCGTCTTCTCTCCCATATCGCCCCCTTCATCTCCGGGCCGCGGCGCATGCCGCGGCGATCGACGTCTTGGTTCCGCACAGACTCCTTCTCCCGGATCACCTATAGATTACCAGCACTCTCCGGCACGCGCACGCTGCCCTGCCCCGTTTCGGGCGACTCGAGGCCCGCCCGTGACCGGGCGCCGGGAAAACGCGAGAGCTGGCCGTGTCCCTCATCCCTTTTTTCGCACGAATACGTGGTATTCGCCTTCCCGCTCCTCGATGCCCAGGAACTCGTGGCCGGTCTTTTCGCACCACGCGGGCATGTCGCTCTTTATGCCCCTGTCGTCGGCGATCACCTCCAGGATCTCCCCTTCCCGCAGCTCCTTTATCTCCTGGGAGGTCTTGACGATGGGCATGGGGCAGTAAAGGCCCACGCAGTCAAGGGTCCTGTCCGCCTTCATGTCCGCACCTCCTCTCCGCCGTCCTCACATCTCCGGTCTCTGCCTCTTACTGAAACGCCCGGCGGTACCGGAAAAAACGGCTCGGTGGGAGGCGGCCCCCACCTTTTCCCGCGCCGTCCTCCCGGCCCGTCGGCGGCGGCCCGCCCGCCGCCGCGACCGGGGTTCCGCGTCCGCGTGCCCGGAACGGCGTGCGCCGCGTGTGAGACCCGGAACCCCGCCTCCTAGATGAAGAGGTTTATCTTCGACCCCGCGGCCTTCTCCACGTAGGTGGCGGCGCCGGCGAACTCCTCCACCTCGGGGATGAAGTCCCCCTCCTCCAGCCCCATGAGGGCCATGGAGGTGGTGCAGGCGATGAAGCGCACCCCCAGCTCCCTGGCCATGGAGATCATCTCCTCCAGGGAGGGCATGCGGTACTTCTTCATCAACGACTTCATCGCTGCCCTGCCGCCCCCCAGCATGTCCAGGCGCGACAGCCTGAGGCGTCGGGCGCCGCCCCGGTTCATCAGCCCCAGCATCCTCTGCAGAGGGCTCCTGCCGCTTCCTCCGGCTCTCTCCCTGGCCACCACGTTGAGCCCCCAGAAGGTGAAGAACATGGTCACCTCCATTCCCATGGAGGCCGCGGTGGTGGCGATGTTGAAGGCCGCCAGGGCGCGGTCGAGCTCGCCGCTGAAGACCACTATGGTCGCGCGCTCTCTTTCCTCTCCCATCTCCTCTGTGCCTCCTCGAGGTCAGGGTTTTCCCCCGCAGGAGGGGCAACTTTCGGCCCCCTCCCTCACCGAGGCTCCGCAGCTCCCGCAGGTCACGATGACCACCTCGCAGGGCACGCATGCCTGCGGCATATCGGCACAGAGCGCCGTCTCCTCGTCGCAGTACGGGCAGTTGCAGGAACCCTCGCTCCGCTTCTCCTCTTCCTTCATCGCTCCCCACCCCTTCCCTTTCTATCCAGGTAGTCCTCGATGGCCTTGTGAAGCGCGTCCGCACCCAGGTTGGAACAGTGCATCTTCTGCTTGGGGAGTCCTCCCAGCTCCTTAGCCACATCGTCCCGGGTGATCTCAAGGGCTTCCTCCACCGTCTTTCCCTTGGCCATCTCGCTCACCATGCTGGAGACGGCGATGGCCGCCCCACAGCCGAAGGTCTTGAACTTCACGTCCTCAAGTCGCCCGTCCTCTCCGACCTTGATATAGAAGGTCATCATGTCCCCGCATACGGGGTTGCCCACTTCCCCCACGCCGTCGGCGTCCTCGATCTCGCCCACGTTGCGGGGGTTGGTGAAGTGGTCCATGACCACGTCGCTGTATTGCGCCATGTCCCTTACCCCCTTTCCTTGATGTACCTGGCATAAAGCGGCGACATCTGCCGCAGCCTCTCCACGATGGGAGGAAAGACCTCCAGCACGTGATCCACGTCCTCCATGGTGTTCTGGAGGCCGAAGCTGAAGAGTATGGACCCTTGGGCCCGCTCCGCGGGTATGCCGCAAGCGGCGAGCACGTGGGAGCCCTTGAGGGCGCGGGAGGTGCAGGCGGAGCCGCTGGACACCGCCACGCCCTTCTGGTCCAGGAAGAGGAGCATCCCCTCGCCCTCGATGAACTCCACCGCGAAGCTGGCGTTCCAGGCCAGCCGCTCGGTGGGATGTCCCGTGAGGTAGAGGTGGTCTATCCTCTCCGGCAGGGCGGAGATGAGGGCGTCGCGCAGGGACGAAAGATGCGCGCTCCTCTCCGCCATATCCCGTTTCGCGGCCTCCGCCGCCACCCCCATGCCCACGATGGCCGCCACGTTCTCCGTGCCTCCCCGGCGGCCTCCTTCCTGTACCCCGCCGTCTAACAGGGGGATGAGGCGTAGCCCCCGTTTCACCCACAGCGCCCCCGCTCCCTGGGGGCCGTACAGGAGATCGGAGGCGACGGTCAGGGCGGAGACCCCCAGCCCCTTCACGTCTAAGGGCAGGGTGCCCGCCGCGGCCACCGCGTCGGTGTGGAAGGGCACCTCCTTCTCGGCGGCGATGCGGGCGGCAGCGGCGATGGGCTGGATGGTACCGATCTCGCCGTTGGCCGCCATCACCGAGACCAGCACGGTGTCGTCTCCGATGGCCACCTCCAGCTCCTCTAGGTCTATCCTGCCCGCGGCGTCCACGGGCACCAGGGTCAGCTCGTAGCCCTGTTTCTCGAGGGACCGGGCGGCATGCAGCACGGAGAAATGCTCGATGGCCGAGACCACGATATGTCTGCCCTTGCGCCGCGAGCCCGCCGCGATCCCCTTCACCGCCAGGTTGTTGGCCTCGGTGCCGCTGGAGGTGAAGATGATCTCCTCCGGCTCCGCGCCCAACAGGGCGGCGACCCTTTCCCTCGCCTCCTCGACCGCCTCGCGGGCGGCGTCCCCGCGGCTGTGCAGCGAGGAGGGGTTGCCGAAACGCTCTCCCAGGAAGGGGAGCATGGCCTCCCGCGCCTCGGGCAGAAGGGGCGTCGCCGCGTAGTTGTCGAGGTACACCTCCCTCATCTCAACTTCCTCCTCCTTTGACGAAGCGCGCCTGTACGCCCTGTCCAGCGGCGCGCGTTACCCCGTATCCCGCGTGCGCACGGGGATGGATCCCCAGCGCCTCCCTTAACGCTTCCGGCGAGACGGCTCGCAGGACGCATCTGTCCCTGGTGCAGAGCTCCGCCTCAGCCTCTATTGTTCCCGTTCCCCCCTCGGTCATAATCATCGTCCGCGCCCTGGAGGAGAGAGCGGCGGTCGCCAGCAGGGCGTCTCCCGCGGAGGACCCCGTGCCCCTCAGGCGCACCATCAGGGGTCCCCGCAGGTAGAGGTTGACCGCCAGGGCGAAGGGGGCGGCCAGAAAACCGTAGGCCGGCGCGTCGTCCGCCACGGCCTCGAGAGCCCGACCGGCCAGCTCGCGCCATTCCTCCCTGCCCCCGCAGGCCCATGCCGCGAGCATGGCGGAGGCGGCGCGCGACTGCGCCGGGAGCTCGGCGGGACGCGGCTTGAGGCCGGGCAGCTCCCACCCTGGCGCCACGTCCAGGAAGAGGCCGCGTTCCTCCGACCAGTGGCTTCCCGCCATCAGCTCCGCCAGCGTCTCCGCTCGCTCCATCCACCTGCGTTCGCCGCTGTATCCGTATGCCGCGAGGAACGCCGTCAGGGCTTCCGATGCGTCTTCCAGGAGTCCCCAGCGGTGCGCCCGCCCCTCCTCGTCCAGATAGTGCGCCATGCCCTCTCCGGCGAGGAAGGCCCGCGACCAGAGGTGTTCCAGGGCGGCCAGGCCGAGGCTCACGTATTCTCCTTTCCCAAGAAGGGAGCCCGCCTGAAGGAAGGACGCCGCGGCCTGCGCGGCCAGGTCGGTGTACACGGTGCGGTCGACGGGGGGCGCCTCCGCCTTCGCCCTCCCGGCGGCGGGGAGGAGGTAATACTCCTCGTCTGCGTCCTGGCTGCCGAAGAAACGCGCCTCTCCGTCGCTCAAGGTGCGGTAGATAAAGGCGGCGGTCTCGGAGGCCGTGAGCCTGAACACCTCCTCGCCCGTCAGGGCGTAGGCCCTGAGCAGCACCCGGATCAGGCCGGCGTTGTCGGCCAGCATCTTCTCGTAATGGGGGACGGACCAGTCGCGGGTGGTGGAGTAGCGGAAAAAACCTCCCTCGACCCGGTCCAGGATGTTGCCCCGGATCATGGCCTCCAGGGTGGTGCGCGCGAACAACAGGTACTCGTCGATGCCCTCGTCGGAGTAGAGATCGAGGGCCAGCTCCAGGGCCTCCACCTGAGGGAACTTGGGCTCCCTGCCCAGCCCCCCGTGGACTCGGTCCCAGGCGCGCAGCAGGGCGGCCCCCGTCTCCTCCACCAGCGCCAGGTCCAGTCCCGGCCGGCGGACGGCGGCAGTCGGCAGCTCCACATCCCTGCCGCCGAGGTCCACCTCGCGGTCGCGGTACAGCTCCGCGATCCTCTGCAGGGCGGCGCGCATGGTCTCGGGAGGGATGTAGGTGGCGCCCGCCAGGAGGTTTCCCTGCCCGTCCAGGAACGCGGTGGTGGGCCACCCCCCCTGGTTGTAGCGCCGGTTGATGTCGGGGTTGCGGTCGCTGTCCACGCGCACCGGCACGTAGAGGCGGTTCACGAGGTCGATCACCGCGGGGTCAGAGTAGGTGGTCTCGTCCATGACATGGCACCAGTGGCACCAGACCGCGGAGATGGAGAGCAGCACGGGTTTTCCCTCCGCATCTGCCCGCCGGAAGGCCTCCTCGCCCCAGTTCATCCAGTCGATCTCCGCGGCGCGGTTGGGCCGGGGAGAAAACCTGAAGGGCTCCCTGAGGCCGGGTTCCCTCACGCCCGAAGCATCCTTTCCGCTTTCCATCTCCTTCACCTTCCTTTCGAGCCGGGAGCTTCCTTCTCCCTCCGTCGCCTGACAGTTCCCGGTTCAAATACGTGAGGGGCGGGTGTTCCGCCCCTCACCGCCTTTCAGGCCTGGATGAACTAGTTCTTCTTGCCGCGCTTTACCTGAGCCGCTATCTTCTCGCCTTTCCGCATCTGCTTTTCCATGGTCACGCAAGGATACTTGGAATCCGCGCAGTGGGGGCAGCAGAGGCCTCCCCTTTCCGTCGTTTCTTTTTTAGCCATTTATCCTCCTTTTTATGCTCGCTTCGCCTTCCGACACGACTATAGCCCGCCCCGCGGGGAAAGCAAATGACCTATATCAAGACCGGGATCATGACCCGCATCATGGCCGCCGGAGCCGCTTTCCTCCGGGGAGGAGGCGTTTTTACATCGCCACGCGGCGTCGCCGGCTTCCGTCAGATCCCGTCGAAGTAGGCGAGGAGGGCCTCCTTGTCCCTTACCACCAGCAGCTTGCCGTCGCTGGCCATGATGCCTTCCTTCTTCAGGCGGCTCATGATGCGGGAGACCGTCTCCTCGGTGGAACCCACCAGGCCGGCGATGTCCCGGTTGGTGAGGGGGGTGTCGATGACCAGGCCGCACTTGTCGCTGATCCCGATCTCGTCCACCATCTTCAGCAGCACGCAGGCGATGCGCTTCTCCACTTTTTCCCCCGCGATGCAGCGTTCCTTGTAGTAGGCCTGGTCCAGTTTCTCCACCACCAGCCTCATGAGGTGCAGGGCGAAGAGCTGGTCGCGGGAGACCAGCCACTGCAGGTCGTCCCAGCTTATCCTCCAGGTGCGTGCAGGCTCGCGGGCCACGGCGGAATAGGAGTAGATGCCGTCTTCGTGGAGGGCGCCCTCCCCGAATACGCCGCCGGGGTATAGGAAGCCGAGGATGAAGAGCTTCCCGTCCCCGTGCACGATGTTGGCCTCCACCGTGCCCTCTTCAACCAGGTAGAGGTGGGTGGCCTCCTCCTGGTCTATGAAGATGTACTGCTCGCGCTCGTGCCTCTCCGGCCGGAAGAGCTCGCGCGCTTCCTCGCGCAGCCCCTCCTCGAGATGGTTGAGGAACTCCCGCAAGTGGTGGTCCTCCAAGCTCGCCTCCTCGTTCGAAGGTATGTTTCGCGGCCTTTCGATTATAGCAACTGGGGAACGGAAAGAGCATGGCCTCCGTTTCGGGGACGTGGTCCTGTGGTGAGCGGGCCTCCTCATTCCCGGACATGGATGCCCTTGATGAGGTCGATGCGCGTGACCACCCCCACGACCTTACCCTCCTCGTCCACCACCGCCAGGAAACGGGTCTGGTCGGAGAACATCTTCATGATCGCGGCTTGGATGGTCGCCTTCGGGTCGATGGTCAGCGGGGGAGCGAACATGATGTCCTCCACCGTGCGGTAGGTGGGGGAGGCGGGGTCCCTGCGCGCGAACATGGAGATGAAGTCGGTGTCGCGCACTATGCCCACCAGGGTCCCCTTGTCGTCTACCACCGGGAAACCGTGAAAATGGTAGGTCTTGAACAGGTCCAGAAGCCTGTCCAGCCCCTCGTCCTTGGCGATGAGCACGGGATCGGAGCTCATCACGTCCTCCACACGGCCCTCGAGATGCAGCCCGAACTCTCTTTCCATGACCGACCCCTTTACAGTTGCGCTTCCCCGGCCTTGATTATCGCATACCGCGTGCAGGGAGGGCCGATGAGCTGGAAGAAGAGGGTGGTGGCGGCGATGACGCTTATGGCCATGACCCCCAGTTCCGCTCCCGCCTCTCCGAATTTCCCCCCACCCAGCTCGAGCATGGTCTGGATGGAGAGGCCGATGGCCACCCCGGCTTGGGAGAAGAGGCAGAGGCCGAGATACCTGCGGACCTCCTCGGGGGCGCGGGATATGGCGCCCCCCAGGTAGGCGCCCGCCTGCTTGCCCACCGACCTGAAGGCGATGTAGAGAAGCCCTATCCACCCTAGGCTCAGGAGTCTGCCCGCGTCCAGCTGCGAACCCACCAGCACGAAAAAGATTACGAAGAGGGGCGGCGTGGTCCCCCGCATGACCTCGAAGACGTCCTCCCGCCGCCACCGGGTGAGGTTGACGACGGTCAGGCCCATGGCCATGTTGGCCAGGATGAGGGAGAAATGGAGCTGGTTGGCGAGGCCCGTGGTGAGGGTTATGCCCCCCCACGTAAGCACCAAGAGGCCGCGCCTGGCGGTGTACTTCCTGATGAGGAAGAGGAAGGCCAGCCCCATGGCCGTCCCCAGGGCCAGGGCGCCCAGGATCTCGTAGAGCGGCCTCAAGACGGCCTCCGCGACGCGTACCTCGCCTCCCGCCAGGAGCATCTTGGCAAGCAAGATGGCGAAGGCGTAGGTGATGATGGCGATGCCGTCGTCGATGCCCACCACCGCGAATACGGTGGAGGTAAGCGGCCCCGAGGCCTGGTATTCGCGCAGCACGTCTACGGTGGCCGCGGGGGCGGTGGCCGAGGCCAGGGCGCCGAAGACCAGGGCGACGTAGAGCTTGCGCGTATAGAGATATACGGCGATGGTCACCAGGACGGTGGCCCCCAGCGATTCGAAGACGGAGATCCAGAGGATGGGTCTTCTCAGGTGCCTCAATCTGCGCAAAGCGAGTTCGCCGCCGATGTCGAAGCCGATACAGGCCAGGGCGAGGTAGGTGAAGTAGACCAGGCTCGGGAAGTTCTCGTCGTTGAACACCCCCAGCAGCGATTTGCCCATGACTATCCCCACCACGATGTACCCCACCACCATGGGCACCTTCACGCGGCGGCAGAGCAGCCCCGCCGCCCAACCCGCGAGGAGGGCCAGCCCCAGCATGATCACCACGAAGTGCGGCCCGGAGGGGATGATGTCCTTGAGCACGGGCGGCTACCCCTCCTTTCCCTTCAGGGCGAGGTAGCTGTCGTTGAAGGCGCGCAGGGAATCCCGCAGACGCTTCCTCGCTTCCTCGTCCATGCCCGCCAGGATGCGGCGCAGGCTTTTCCTTCGGCGGGCGTTGACCCTGCGCACCAGGTCCTCGCCCTCTCCGGTCAGCTCCAGCTCCACTCTGCGCCGGTCCCGGGCGGAGAGAGCCCTGCGCAGGAGCCCCTTCTCCTCCAGCCTGTCCACCAGGAAGGATACGGCGGGCGGAGATACCCCCAACATGCGGGCGATCTCGGAGGGCTTGTCGGTGAGGTTCTGCACCATGTCCAGGACGCGGAACTGGGGCAGGGTTATATGCTCCGCTCCCTCGCGCATGAGGGCTTCCGCCAGGATGTTGGCCATGATCCTCGCCGCGGCGAGGATGTGCTCTTCGATGGGCAGACCGGCGTCCTGTTCCATGCCTCCTTGCCTTCCCCGCAGACTCCGGTATCACGGAAACGGTATCACGGAAAGCCGGATTATTAAATAATTTAATATATCAATCCCTTAACTACAACCGGCCGGCTGAAAGCGATGCAGAGGGTGCAATGCTCGGCGAGCGATCTAATAATATCAATCCCACAACTACAACCGGCCGGAGCCGTCCGCTGGTCTGGGACAGCGAGGTCGCATGTGCCGTCCTCTGGGAGGGTGACGGGCTTCGCCGATGCTCGAGCGGCCCGATGCGCCTGCGGACCTGATCCCGCGCGATGAAGGGCCCGTCCACGAAAGCGGGGACGAGGGCGGCGAGGAGCGGGAAGGCGAGGCCCGGCGAGCCGCTCCCGGTTACCTTCTCCGCCCGTGCGCGGCACTGCGCAGGGCGCGGGCGCTGCGCAAACGACGAGCCGCGCCCCCCGCCGCGCCCACCGGACTCCCTACTCCTACCGTCGGGATGCCGCATCGTCTCGGTAGGCGCTTTCCGGGTTGGAATAGATCGAGAGACCACCCTCTCATCCTGACAAACAAAGCAAGTTTGGCGGGAAAGAAGGCATGGGCTTTTAAATGTTCGATCCGGGAACCATGCTACTACTACAAGTTGTTGTCCCAGCCGCACGCGTTATCGGATATAATGTCTCAAATCATTAAGTGGAACCCGGAACGGAGACATATCTAACGGAGTGGAACGATGAAGATGGAAGGTCTCGAGCGCGATTACGACAGGCTCTTCAACCCCCGCTCGGTGGCGGTGGTGGGGGCCTCCAATCTCCCAGGAAAATGGGGCTTCAACATGCCCCTGAACATCATCGGCGGCGGCTTCCGCGGCGACCTCTACATGGTCAACCCACGCGAGAAGCGCGTCCTGGGCTTTCCGGCCTACCCTTCCCTTAAGGATATCGAGGCGGAGGTGGACCTGGTGGTCGTCGCCATCCCCGCCCGCGGGGTGGCGGACGTTCTCCTCGACGCGGCGGAGAAGGGCATCCGCAACGCGGTGATCGTATCCTCCAACTTCAGTGAGACGGGAGAGGAGGGGGCGAAGCTGGAAAGGCGCGTGGCGGAAATCGCCGACGAGGCGGGCATCACCATCGTGGGGCCCAACACTATGGGCATCTACAGCAAGACAAGTTCCCTCTGCTGCCTGGGGGCGCCGGTCTTCCCCCGCAAGGGTGGGGTGGGTTTCGTCTCCCAGAGCGGGAACCTGGGGGTGCAGCTCATGACCTGGGGATACCGCAAGGGGGTGGGTTTCAGCCGCTTCATCGGGAGCGGCAACGCCGCCAACACCGACATCAGCGACTGGCTGGAGTACCTGGGAGACGACCCCGAGACCGAGACCATCATCCTCTACATCGAGGGCATCAAGAATGGGAGGAAGTTTCTGGAAGTAGCCCGCCGCATCACCCCGCGCAAGCCGGTGATCGCGCTGAAGGCGGGCAAGGGGCGGCAGGGTGAGCGAGCAGTGCTCTCCCATTCCGGCTCCCTGGCCGGTCCCTTCGAGCTCTTCCGGGGGGCCATGGAGCAGGCGGGGATCATCGAGGCCGAGACCACCGAGGAGCTGGTGGACCTGGCGGCGGCCTTCTCCTCCCTGCCCGTGCCCCGCGGGCCTCGCGTGGGGGTGATGACCCTTGGCGGGGGATGGGGGGTGACGGCCGCAGACGCCTTCGACCGCGAGGGCTTGGAGCTGGCGGCGCTTCCCGAGGAGGTGATCGGGGAGCTCGACCGCTTCCTCCCCTCCTTCTGGAGCCGCCGCAACCCCGTGGACATCGTGGGGAACGTGCAGAGGAGCAACCACTACCGGGTCATAGATGCCCTGGTGGCCTGCGATGAGGTGGACATGATCATCACCCTGGGGACCCTCATGGGCCGGGATTTCTGGATCGAGAACATGTTCAAGACCGCGGTGCGCCCCTTCCTGAACATGGTGCGCCACCGCCTGACCATGCTGCCGCGCTTCCAGCTGTCCATGTGGAAGGGATTCCGGGAATCGCTACTGCGGGGCGGGGAGCGCAACCCCGAGGGATCGGGAGGCATCAATCCAACCGAGGCCTGGAAATGGACGGACACCGCCCTCATACTGCGCCTCAAGCGCCTCATGCGCGAGAAGGGCAAGCCCATCATCGCGGTGGCGGTCAACGAGGGAGAGAGCTCCGCCTCCTTCCGCATGCGCAACACCGGGGTCTTCACCGCCAGTACGCCCGAACGGGCGGTGCGGGTGGCGGGAAAGCTGGCCCGCTACTCCCGCTTCCTCGCCTCCCGCGCCTGAACGCCGCCGCGCGGATAGGACGCCCCGGCGCATCACCGGGGGCTTACGGCACAAGACGGCCCATCTTCATCCACGGGGAAAGGCGGTACATCCAGGCCGGCCGACGTGCGGCCTGCCGGTCCGCCCGTCGTCGTGTCCTCCGGGAAGGGAACGCCCGGCTTCGACCCGTCTTCATCCACGGGGAAAGGCGGTACATCCCAGGCCGGCCGACGTGAGGCCTGCCGGTCCGCCCGTCGTCGTGTCCTCCGGGAAGGGAACGCCCGGCTTCGACCCGTCTTCATCCACGGGGAAAGGCGGTACATCCCAGGCCGGCCGACGTGAGGCCTGCCGGTCCGCCCGTCGTCGTGTCCTCCGGGAAGGGAACGCCCGGCTTCGACCCGTCTTCATCCACGGGGAAAGGCGGGACATCCAGGCCGGCCGACGTGCGGCCTGCCGGTCCGCCCGTCGTCGTGTCCTTCAGGAAGGGAACGCCCGGCGTTTGCCTCGGCGCGGCAAGAACCGCGGGGAGTGAAGTCGCCGTCTAAAGGGATAAATGGCTTATGCCGTTTAAGTTTTAGGGAAGGCCCGCTGCCTGCCGAGGGATGCAGGAGGGGGCGAGAGGCGCGGCCAAGTGCGGCCGCGGCCGCGGCGAGCCGCAGGGGGCGAGAAGCCGCGTCTGCGGTGAGCCCGAATGATACGGCTGAAAGCCGGTGTCGAGACCCACATGAGCGAGGTGTCGCGTTGAGTGGTAGAGAGGGAGAAGGCAGGAGCGAGGCAGGCTCCTCTTTCAGGGTCGGCAAGGGCGCGTTCCTCTATCTGGTGGTGATCCTGCTCGCTCTTTCCGTCCCCCTGCAGTATCTGACGAGGAGGGAGGTCGTGGTGGGCATACCCTCCAGAGAGGCGCACAGCCATGCCCACGGCGAGGGCGAGGAGGAGCACGCGCACGCCGGTGAGTCGGAGGAGCACACGCACGCCGGTGAGTCGGAGGAGGAGGAGCACGCGCACGAGCATCCCGAGGAGGAAGGCCACCTGGCGGTGGAGGTGCCGCTGGGAACCAACCTCATACCCAATCACGGCTTCGAGGTGGGGACGCGGGAAAGCGTGCCGGGATGGCTGCGCATCATCAGCCCCCAGGGGGCGATCTCCTACCGTGACGAGGACGAGTCCCACGAGGGGTTCGCCAGCGCCGCCGTCTATGCGGGCGAGGCATTCGCGGAGGGGGCGGGCTGGATCACGCGCGTAGCGGAGCTGCCGCTCGACCACGACGTGGTGGTCGAGGGATACGTGAAGGCCGAACTGACCCGGGGCGGCGCCTACCTCGCGGCGTTCTACGAGTACGAGGAGGAAGGGGAGAGGCGGGCCGAGATCGCCTTCTCTCCCGGCGTGGCGGGCTCGAGCGGCTGGACGCCGCAGTCGCTGCGCCTGTATATCCCGCCCGGGGCGCAGGCGGTATACGTGCAGGCGGTGGTCTATGGGCAGGGCCGGGCTTGGTTCGACGATATAAGTGTGGTGGTGGAGGAGAAGGCCTTGCCGTGAGAGTGGGCGGCGGCGGGTCACGCGCCGCCGGGGAGGTGTGAGGCGCGCATGGACGTGGTCTTGGAGGTCGAGGACCTGCGGAAGAGCTACGCGACAAGGCCCGGGGGGCCGCGGCGGCAGGCCTTGTCGGGACTCAGCTTCGGCGTGCCCCGCGGCAGCGTGGTGGGACTTCTGGGGCCCAACGGGGCGGGCAAGACCACCACCCTTAAGTGCGTGATGGGGCTGGCGCGCCCCGACGCCGGGAAGGTTAGCATTTTCGGGCGCGATGGGGATACGGTGGAGGCGCGGCGCAGGGTGGGATTCCTGCCCGAGCAGCCCTACTTCGACCTCTACCTCACCCCGCGCAAGCTCCTACGCTATTACGGGAGGCTCTCCGGTATGGGGGCTTCCGCCGCCCGCGCCCGCATCTCCTATCTGCTCAACCTGGTGGGCATGGAGGACGACGCGGACGTGACCATGGACAAGTTCTCCAAGGGCATGCTGCAGCGCATCGGCCTCGCCCAGGCCCTCCTGGCGGAGCCGGAGCTGCTCATCCTGGACGAGCCCTCGTCGGGCCTGGACCCCCTGGGCAAGCTGCAGGTGCGGGACATGCTCAAGTCGCTCAGCGCGGGAGGCACCACCATCCTGCTCAGCTCGCACCAGCTCTCCGAGATCGAGGAGATCTGCGACCGGGTGATCGTCATCCACCGCGGCAGGGAGGTGGCCTCGGGCGAACTGGCCGAGCTGCTGGAGGAGGAGGGGGAGTGCGAGGTGACGCTGGCGCAGCCGCTGCGCGGGGCTCCCGCGGGACTCCCGCCCTCCGCATCCTGGGCGGAGGACGGCGGGTACGGGAGGCTCACGGTGTCACGCGAGGAGCTGAACGCCGCCCTGGCGGCCCTGCTGTCGGAGGGTGCGGCCATCGCCGAGGTGAGGAGCAGGAGGCTCTCCCTGGAGGAGTTCTTCGTGCGCAGGATCGGGAGGAGGGGATGGGAGGTGGAGGAATGAGCGCCGTCGCCGCCTTCACCTGGAGCGTGATGCAGGACGCCCTGCACCGCAAGGTGTTCTACGCCATCCTGGCCTTCTCCCTTCTGCTCATGCTCCTCATCCCCATGCTCCCCAGCGCCAGCGTGGGGGTGCAGGTCGACCTGCTGCGCGAGGCCGCCCTGGGGCTCACCAGCATCATGGCCTTCCTCCTGGCGGTGATCATGGCCTCCACCATCATCCCGGGGGAGCTGGGACGCCGCACCATCTACAACACCCTCTCCCGGCCGGTGCGCAGGTGGCAGTACTACCTGGGCAAGTATGCGGGGATCATGGGAGTGGTGGCGCTCGCCCTCGCGGTGTCCCTGGCCGTGCTGCTCGTCCTGGTGGGGGCGAAGTTCGGCGTCTTCAACCCCGGGCTGGCCAAGGCCTTCTTCACCATCTTCCTGGAGGCCATGGTGCTGGCCTCCGTGGCCATGCTGGCCTCGGTACACTTCAGCCCCCTGGTATGCGTGCTGCTGGCGGGCCTTTTTTACGTGGTGTGCCACGTGAAGGGCGACTTCCTCTACCGGGCCATGACCGATGCCGGCAACCATGTCCTGCTCAGGGGCATAAGCGGGCTCCTCTATTACGTCCTGCCCAACCTGGAGCGCATGAACATCAACGAGACCGTGGCCCATTCGGAGAGGGTTTTCCGGGTGGGGCCGGGAGAGCTGGCTCTGCTTTCCGCCATAGCCCTGGTGTTCTCGGGGATATTCCTGTGCCTGGGCGCCTACCTCTTCGAGCGGAGGGACCTCTGATGGCAATATATGGTGCGACATTTCCCCGCGGCGGCCAGGTAACGGCAGGCGTAAACGCCCTTCATGGCCAAAATGTTTTCAGGGATATCACGTCCACGGGCGCCTACCTCTTCGAGCGGAGGGACCTCTGATGGCAATATATGGTGCGACATATCCCCGCGGCGGCCAGGTAACGGCAGGCGTAAACGGCCTTCATGGCCCAAATGTTTTCAGGGATATCACGTCCACGGGCGCCTACCTCTTCGAACGGAGGGACCTCTGATGGCAATAAATGGCATACTGCGGCCTTGCGGGAGCAGCGGAACCGCTGGCGCCGCGGAAAGGAGGCGGACGTGAGGAGGGTCCTGGCGTTGGTGCTGGCGGCGGCCCTGCTGGCGGCGGCCCTGTTGCAGTGGGGTCTGGACCGCACCCCCGCCGGCAGCGGCGCCGGGGACAGGGAACTCTTCCCGTCGGCCTCGAGCCTTCTGGACCTTTTGGGAGGGGCCAGGCAGTACCTGGCCTACAACATGTACATCAAGACGGACACCCTGCACCATACCTATTACGGCAGCTTCGTACTGGAGGCGGAACTGGTCCCCTACCTCATCCTCGTCACCTACCTCGACCCCCACTACGAGAGCGCCTTTTTCGTGGGGGCGGGGATCATGGATGCCCTGGGCAGGCACGAGGAGGCCAAGGAGTTCACCCTGCGCGGGATCGAGGCGAACCCGGGATCCGCCGACCTCTACTACAGCCTGGGGGACCTCTACCTTCAGGAAAAAGACTTCGAGAGCGCCAGGGAGGCCTTCGAGGAGGCGTTGCGCTATGAGCCGGAGACGGTGACCCGGAACATGATCTCGCTCGCCCTGGAGTCCACCTACCACGCCCTGGGGGACGAGGAGGCGCAGCGCCGCATGATCCTCTACCGGGCGCAGAGGAACCGCATCCTGCTTTACCTGTCAGGGCTTGGCAGCGGTGCCGGCGGGGATCTTATCAGGAAGATAAACGATATGCTGAACACCGCGGCCGGCCTGGGCAGGGAATCGGGAGCCGCGGACGAGGCCGGACTCTGAGCGGGGCTTACCCTCCGTCTCGCGATCGGGAATGATGGAAGAGCGCTGTCATGTCAGTGGGAGCAGTTCTCCCACGTCAAGCCGATCGAGTCCTCACGACCGGGTATGACGCAAGAGCGCTGTCATGAGGAGGATGGTAGAAGGGCGCGATAGTGCTAATATGGTTGTTGTCCGCCCTGTTGGCGGCGGCGAGAACCGGGGCGTTTAGCTCAGCGGGAGAGCGCCTGCCTTACAAGCAGGAGGTCGTGGGTTCAAATCCCGCAACGCCCACCAGATAAAATGCCTGGTCAGAGGCCATATTCCTCCGGCCAGGCATTTTCCAAAAATCCGCCTAACAAGGCATATTTCTAACAGAATTCAAACCCGAAGCCCCACATAGAAAACCCCTCTTTTGCATCATAAACCCCTGCAAGAGCAGGCTTTGGAGAGCTAGTTCGTGTTGTGTGAAGAGGCCGCCGACGGGAAGGTCCACTCTTGAGATGGGGATGTGGATATTATAACAAGCGCCCCCCAAAAGGCGGGCTCCGAAAGGAGGAAGATCCACTCTTGGGATGGGGATGTGGATATTAAAACAAGCGCCCCCCAAAAGGCGGGCTCCGAAAGGAGGAAGGTCCACTCTTGGGATAGGGATGTGGATATATGCCGATGCGCGAGCACGGCAAAAGGACGGGGAGCAGTGCACGCAGCCACTGCCGGGCCAAAGCAGGGGGATAAGGCACGCAAGGCCCACCTCCTCAGGCGCACCGAGCGTCTGGGCGGCAAGGTAAAGCCCAAGACCGCTCGGAGACATATCCCGCCTCCCCCCGAGGCGATGGAGACAGTCAGGCCGGCGCGGAAAAGGAGAGGCCTTTCTTCCCGCGAGCTCGAGCCCGGAGATCGTGCGCAGCCTCCCCCACGGAGACGTGGCCTGCCTTTGCGCCGTGCGCAAGCCGGGCATCTCCCAGCCCATCTCCTCCCGTCCCTCTAGGCGGCGCGACCTGTTGGAGGTTGGCCGCCGGGCGCATCCTCGAGCCCCCCTCCAAGCTCGCCAGCGCCCGCTCCCTGGACCCCGAGACCGCCGCCTCCACCCCGGGAAAGGAGCTTCGGGTGGGCGGGGCGAAGGAGGGGCTCTTGGAGGCCATGGACTGGGCAGGCAAGGACCGAGAGCTGGCGAAAAGGCGCCCGGAGGAGGGCTCCCTCATCCTCTAAGACTTCTCCTCCATCTGCCACCCCGGCTCCGCCTGCCCCATGCGCGCTTCGGGCGCTCCCGCGACGGCAAAAAGGGCCTCCCCCGGACAGACTGTGGGCTGCCCTGCGGCGCCAGGACTTCCCATAGCGGCAGAGGCGTTCGAGGGCCACTCCGGCGATCCCGCGACCCCGGGCCCGGCCGCCCAGAGGATGCGGGCCCGCCTCGGGCTCTCAAGCGTGGCGCTGGTGGGGGGCCGCGGGCTCATCGCCGGCGCCCGCATAAAGCAGGAGCTTGCGGGCATAGAGGGCCTGCGCCGGATAGCCGCCCTCAAAGCCCCCGCCGTCCGCGCCCCGGCGGGGGAGGGGGTCATCCGGCCCTCGCTCTTCGGCGCCACCGACCCGGCCGAGACCTCCTCGCCCGACTGCCCCCGGGAGCGCCTCATCGCCCGCTACAACACCCTGCTGGCCTCCGAAAGGGCGCGCACAAGAGAAGAGCTCGGCCGCCGAGGCCGAGCCGGACAGAATCGTGGCGGCGAGCAGGCGGGACAGGCGGCCCCTGCGGGGCAGGGAGAGGAAGCCCTGCGGGCAGGCAGGGTGACGGACCGCTTCAAGGCGGCCAAGCACCTCCGGCTTTCCATCACCGACCACGGCTTCGCCTGGGAGCGCGACCAAAAAAGCATCGCTCAAGAGGCGGCCCTGGACGGCATCTGCATGATCGGGACCTCCCTCCCCGCCCGGGACTCCCCTCCCGAGGAGGCGGCGCGGGCCTACAAGGACCTCTCCCGCGCGGAGCAGGCCTTCCGCCGCCTCAAAGACGGCCCATCTTAAGGTGAGGCCCATCGACCACCGCAGGCCCGAGCGGGTGAGGGCCCACCTCTTTTTCTGCGCCTACTACGCGGAGTGGCATATGCGCCGGAGCTCGGCCCCCTGCTCTTCGAGGAGGAGGAGAGGGAGTTGGCCGAGGCCATGCGCCCATCGGTGTGGCGCCCGCCGCAAGAGCCCCTGCCGCCGGGCGCAAGGCGTCAGGCAAAAGGGGTGAAGACGGCCTGCCCGCGCGCTCTTTCCAGACCCTTGCTTGCGGACATGCGCACCATCGCCAGGAGCCGCATCAACCCCCTCGGACCCGGGGCGAGTCCGAGGATCTTTCCTTCTGTCCGGTCACCAGGCCCAACCCTCTGCAGAGAAAAGCCCCCGACCTTCTGGGCGTATCGCTTGCCTTGTTGGAAGAATCATCACATAAGGATCTGGCGCAAAAGCCTTCGAAGGAAGGGGAATCGGCCATTTTGCGGTGGGGGACTTTGGGTTAAATTATTGAATGGGCATTATATGTGCCCCGGCATAGGGTAGGCCGGGGAAGTTAGTTTGCTCTGGGGACAACGGGGCCGAAAAGGTGACCCCAGAAGGGCTAGAGGGGTGGGGGCACAGGAGAAGAAAGGACACCTGGGCGCCCGTTACCTTTGACTCAAGTAACTGGAGAACTTCAGGGAGAGATAAACAGGAGTTTCCGAGATAAACACCCCTCTTTCCCATAAACCCCCAGCATAATTGCCATTTCCAGGTGCCTGAAAACATAAGACCCCACTGATAAGACAAAGCAAAGGGGATAAATGCCCATGTAGTAATGCAAATAGGGCACATATTGTGCTTGACATGTAAGACCTTACAAGATATATTGTGTACATGGCTCACTTCCACATAAAGAAGAAGAAGGGAAGACCCTACCTGTACGTGCGGGAGATAGCCCGGGTAGATGGAAAACCCAAGGTGGTCTCCCAGGTGTACGTGGGCTCCCCCGAGAAGGTGGCCGCCATGGCCCGTGGCGAGCTGGGAGAGGAAGTAAAGCTCCGGGTGGAGGAGTTCGGGGCGCTATTTGTGGCCAGCCTCATGGACGAGGGTGTGGATCTCGCGGGCATTGTGGATGCCGTGGTGGGAAGGGGAGAGAGGGAGGAAGGCCCCACGGTGGGCGAGTACTTCCTCTACGCCGTCTTCAACCGCATGGTTGAGACGAAGAGCAAGCGTGCCCTTCCGGAATGGTACGGACGGACCGCGGTGCAGCAGATAAGGCCGGTGGACCTGTCTCAGCTCTCAAGCCAGCGCTACTGGGAGAAGTGGGAGCGGGTGGGAGAGGATGAGCTTTCCGAGATCAGCCGGCGCTTCTTTCAGAGGATAGCCGAGCTGGAGGAGCCCCGGGCCGACTGCCTGCTCTTCGACACCACCAACTACTACACCTACATGGCCACGCGTACGCCTTCCGAACTGGCCAAGCGGGGACACAACAAGGAGGGGAAACACCACCTCCGCCAGGTGGGCCTGGGGCTTCTGGTGGAGAGGGAATCAGGCCTTCCCCTGTGGTGGTGCGCCTACCCCGGCAACCTGCACGACTCCCGCCTCTTTTCCTCCGTGATCTCCGAGTTCTTCCCCATAGTCGAGGGCCTGGCAGGCACCAAGGAGAGGCTCACCTTGGTCATGGACAAGGGCATGAACTCGGGTGCCAACTACGCGGTGATCGACGAACACAGAAGGATACACTTCGTGACCACCTACTCCCTTCTCTATGCCCCGGAGCTCGCCAGAGTCCCCCTCTCCCGTTACT